>NZ_RZPW01000142.1:0-10211 GCF_003998455.1 Mesorhizobium sp. M7A.F.Ca.CA.001.08.2.1
GCTTCGGGCGACGCGCCGGTCAATTCCCTAAGCTTCAGCACCATCACCTCAAACAGCAGGAACAGCGCGCCTTCGAACACCGAGCCCATCGGCAGGACCGATGTTTTTTGCGCCCCCTGATCGTTGGCCATGGTCTGCGCGGGAATGAGCAGCGTGAAGTCGGCAAGCCTTGCCGCGCTGCCTTCGGCCTGGGCGGTCAGCAGGAGATTGGTTGCACCTGCTTGGCGCGCGACCTGCATCAGGGTCAGCACGGTCGAGGTTTCTCCCGGCCCGGAACTGACCAGGAAGACATCGCTCTGCCCCAGCGGCGGCGTGTTCATGTCGCCGACCACGGAAACCGGCAGGCCCAAATGGTAGAGCCGCATGGCAAAACCCTTGACCTGCAAGGCCTCGCGGCCGCAGCCATAGACGACGATCTGTCGCGCGCCGGCCAGCATTTTGCAGGCGGCGTCGATCCGGCTTTCGTCGATGCGTGCCAGCACGCCACCCAGCTCCTCAAGTGCGGTCTCGAACAGGCTTTTGCTCTTGTCGCTCACCGCAAACCCGCCATTGAAAAATCACCTTGGTATTTGCCCGCTCTTGCTGCCACGAACAGCTTGATTTCGTTCATGCTAGCAACCGCGAAAATGCGTGTCCAACGCGCAGCTATGCTTTTGCCTGATCACAGGCGTGATAGTGTCATGTCAGACAAATCAGGCGAGGCAAACAGCAGGATATGAAGACACGGCATTTCGACCGCATCGGCAATGGCGGCATCAGTTTCACCGAGCTCGGCTTCGGCGCGGCGCCGCTCGGCAATCTCTACCGTGCCGTCTCCGACGAGGACGCCAACGCCACGCTGGAGGCCGCCTGGGCGACCGGCTGCCGCTACTACGACACCGCGCCGCTCTATGGGCTCGGCCTCTCGGAAACGCGGCTCAACCCGTTCCTGCGCGGTAAGAAGCGCGCTGACTATGTGCTGTCGAGCAAGGTCGGCCGCATCATGCGTGCCTGCCCGCCCGAAGAGCGCACCGGCATCGGCAAGTTCTTCGACACGCCATCACGCCGCGAGGTGTACGACTACAGCTATGACGGTGTCATGCGCTCGTTCGAAGCCTCGCTTGAGCGCCTCGGCGTCGATCGGATCGACATACTCTTCGTGCACGATGTCGACATCTTCACGCATGGCAGCAAGGAAGCCTCCGACCGGCGCATCGAGGAGTTCATGCGCTCGGGCTATTACGGCCTGCTGTCGCTGCGCGACCAGGGCGTGATCAAGGCGTTCGGCGGCGGCATCAATGAATGGCAGGTCGCGCAGACGCTGGCTGAGCGCGGCGACTTCGATCTGTTCCTGCTGGCCGGGCGCTATACGCTCTTGGAACAGGAGGCGCTGACGTCCTTCCTGCCGCTCTGCCAGGCACGCGGCATCGGCATCGTTCTCGGCGGACCCTACAACTCCGGCATCCTCGCAACAGGGCCGAAGCCCGGAGCCTACTACAACTACTCCGAAGCGCCGAAGGACATACTCGAACGGGTCGCCGGGATCGAGAACGTCTGCAAGCGTCATGGTGTCAGGCTGATCGAGGCCGCCCTGCAATTCCCGCTGCTGCATCCTTCAGTCGTTTCGGTGATCCCCGGTGGCCAACGGCCGAGCGAGGTCGAGAGCAATCGCTCGCTGCTCGATGCGAAACTGCCCGCAGCACTTTGGACGGATCTCAAGGAGGAAGGTCTTATGCGCACTGATGCGCCGACCGCATAAGCCGGCCGCGTCGCGTCAGCGTCGGGCACCAAAATGAAAAGCCGGGCAAGCCCGGCTTTTCTGGTCGCATGAACCAACGTAGGGCACCAAAATGAAAAGCCGGGCAAGCCCGGCTTTTCTGAGGTCTCTGAAAAGAAAAAACGCTTAGTTGACTGCGTCCTTGAGGCCTTTGCCGGCCGAGAACTTCGGCACGGTACGCGCCGGGATCTTCACTTCGGCGCCGGTCTGAGGATTGCGGCCGGTCGAGGCGGCACGCTTTGACACGGTGAAATTGCCAAAGCCGACAAGCCGGACATCGCCGCCCTTCTTCAGTTCGCCGGTGATCACGGAAAATACCGCATCGACCGCCGACTGCGCGTCACCCTTCGAAATGCTCGCGGCGTCGGCGACAGCGGACACCAGTTCGTTCTTGTTCATAAAAATTCCCTTCCATGAGAACACCGGAACTATCGACTCATCCGGCAGGAAACGGACTTTAGAAAGAAGCGCTCCCGCAACCAAGTCGAAAAGGCAGGAAAAAAGCGGAAAAAGCCCGGAATTCCGGGGTTTTTCACATGAAAAAGCCGGGCGTCAGGCCCGGCTCTCCGTTTGTGCGCTGCAACCTCGACGAAAACCAACGCATGGCCCCGAAAACCGTAGCCGGTTTGCGGCAAGGGCCATGCGCAAGTCTGGGCGTTAGAGCGTCCTTTGTGCGTCCAGATGGACGCCCGGCGCTCTAATGCGCCAGGGACTTTCCAGCGTCGTCGGCACTGTCTGTCGCAGCCGGCGGATTGACCGGCTCGACCCATTCGATCGGCTCCGGCATACGCACCAGCGCGTGGCGCAACACCTCGCCGACACGTGAGACCGGAATGATCTCCATGCCGTTCTTCACATTGTCCGGAATCTCCGCCAGATCCTTGGCATTGTCTTCCGGGATCAGCACCTTCTTGATGCCGCCGCGCAGTGCGGCGAGCAGCTTCTCCTTGAGCCCGCCGATCGGCAGGATGCGGCCGCGAAGCGTTATCTCGCCGGTCATCGCCACATCCGCCCGGACCGGAATACCCGTCAGTACCGACACAATAGCTGTCGCCATGGCAGCACCTGCAGACGGGCCGTCCTTCGGCGTGGCGCCTTCCGGCAAGTGCACGTGGATGTCGCGCTTGTCGAACAGCGGCGGCTCGATGCCGAAATCGACGGCGCGCGAGCGGACATAGGAGGCCGCCGCCGAAATCGATTCCTTCATCACGTCGCGCAAATTGCCGGTCACCGTCATGCGGCCCTTGCCGGGCATCATGACGCCTTCGACCGTCAGCAGCTCGCCGCCGACTTCCGTCCAGGCGAGTCCGGTAACGACACCGACCTGATCGTCAGCCTCGACCTGACCGAAGCGGAAGCGTTCAACACCGAGGTAATCGGCGAGGTTCGCCGCCGTGATGTTCACCGTCTTCTTCTTCGTCTTCAGGATCTCGGTCACCGCCTTGCGCCCGAGCTTCATCAGCTCGCGCTCCAGGCTTCTGACGCCCGCTTCACGGGTGTAGGTCTGGACGATGGCGCGGATCGCGTCCTCACCGACGGAAAACTCCTTCGGCTGCAGCGCGTGATCGCGGATCACCTTAGGCATCAGGTGCCGCTTGGCGATCTCGATCTTCTCGTCCTCGGTGTAGCCGGCGATACGGATGATCTCCATGCGGTCCATCAAGGGCGCCGGGATGTTCAGCGTGTTCGCCGTCGTCACGAACATGACGCTCGACAGATCGTATTCGACCTCGAGGTAGTGGTCCATGAACGTCGAGTTCTGTTCCGGATCGAGGACCTCGAGCAACGCCGATGACGGATCGCCACGGAAGTCCTGGCCCATCTTGTCGATCTCGTCGAGCAGGAAGAGCGGGTTGGACTTCTTGGCCTTCTTCATCGACTGGATGACCTTGCCGGGCATCGAGCCGATATAGGTGCGCCGGTGGCCACGGATCTCGGCCTCGTCACGCACGCCGCCCAGCGCCATGCGGATGAACTCGCGTCCAGTCGCCTTGGCGATCGACTTGCCGAGCGAGGTCTTGCCGACACCGGGAGGGCCGACGAGGCACAGGATCGGCCCCTTCAGCTTCTTCTGGCGGCTCTGCACGGCGAGATACTCGACGATGCGCTCCTTGACCTTGTCGAGGCCGAAATGGTCGGTATCGAGCACGTTCTGCGCGAAAGCCAGGTCCTGCTTGACCTTGGAGTTCTTGCCCCACGGGATCGACAGGATCCAGTCGAGATAGTTGCGCACGACCGTCGATTCAGCCGACATCGGCGACATCGTCCGGAGCTTCTTCAACTCGGCTTCCGCCTTTTCGCGGGCCTCCTTGGAGAGCTTGGTCTTCTTGATGCGCGCCTCGATCTCGGCGGCCTCGTCGCGGCCGTCCTCGCCTTCGCCGAGTTCCTTCTGGATCGCCTTCATCTGCTCGTTCAGGTAGTACTCGCGCTGCGTCTTCTCCATCTGGCGCTTGACACGCGAGCGGATGCGCTTCTCCACCTGCAGGACGGAGATTTCGGCTTCCATGAAGCCCATCGCCTTTTCCAGCCGCTCCTTGACCGAAAGCGTGGCCAGCATCTCCTGCTTCTCGGGGATCTTGATGGCGAGATGCGAGGCAACCGTGTCGGCGAGCTTGGAGTAGTCGTCGATCTGGCTGGCAGCACCCACCACTTCGGGCGAGATCTTCTTGTTCAGCTTGACGTAATTTTCGAAGTCGGTGACGACCGAACGCGCCAGCGCCTCAACCTCGACCTCTTCCTCTTCCGGCTCGACCAGCGCCGCGGCGCGGGCCTCGTGGAAATCGGGACGGTCGGTGAACGAGACGATTTTCGCACGCGAAGCGCCTTCGACCAGAACCTTGACGGTGCCGTCGGGCAGCTTAAGCAATTGCAGCACATTGGCGAGCGTGCCGATGTCGAAAATGGCATCGGGCTCGGGATCGTCATCGGCGGCATTCATCTGGGTGGCAAGCAGGATCTGCTTTTCCTGACCCATCACCTCTTCCAGCGCCTTGATCGACTTCTCACGCCCGACGAAGAGCGGAACGATCATGTGCGGGAACACCACGATGTCGCGCAGTGGGAGAACTGCGAAGACGCCGTCGCTGGGTGCCTTGGATACTTTGGCCATTGTCCAACCTTTCATGTCGCGGCCGCTAATTGAGCCAACCGCGAATCTTATATTAACGACCGGGGATCGTTCCGCCTACCACCGTTTGTGACGGGAGTTTTACAGCACAGAAATCGGGCACCTCGGCCTTCTCCAGTTAGTTGGATGCACGACCCCCAAAGATCAAGGGGCGTGTCCAAATCCGCACTCCCAACCCGTCCGCGAGTGACACATTTGCGACGCCAGCCCGTACGCCGCGCAAAACCGCTGTGCGACAGCAAAACGGCGCCTTGCGGCGCCGTTTCAGAATTTCGCTGCGGGCTCATGTCAGGCGCTGACATTGCCCTTCTTTTCCTTCTGCTCGGAGTAGATGTAGAGCGGCCGGGCACTGCCGGTCACCACCTCCTCCGAAATCACCACTTCGCGCACGCCTTCGAGTGCGGGAAGCTCGAACATCGTGTCGAGCAGGATCGCCTCCATGATCGAACGCAGGCCGCGCGCGCCGGTCTTGCGCTCAATGGCGCGCTTGGCGATCGCCGAAAGAGCGTTCTCATGGAAGGTCAGGTCGACATTTTCCATCTCGAACAGCCGCTGATACTGCTTGACCAGCGCGTTCTTCGGCTCGGTCAGGATCTGGATCAGCGCCGGTTCATCGAGATCTTCCAGCGTCGCCAGGACCGGCAGACGGCCGACAAACTCAGGGATGAGACCGAACTTCAACAGATCCTCGGGCTCGACCAGGCGGAAAACATCGCCAGTGCGGCGATCCTCCGGCGAAGCGACGACCGCGCCGAAGCCGATCGACGTCTTGCGGCCGCGATCCGAGATGATCTTGTCCAGCCCGGCGAAGGCGCCGCCGCAGATGAACAGGATGTTGGCTGTATCGACCTGCAGGAATTCCTGCTGCGGGTGCTTCCTGCCGCCCTGTGGCGGCACGGAGGCGACGGTGCCTTCCATGATCTTCAAGAGCGCCTGCTGCACGCCCTCGCCCGAGACGTCGCGGGTGATCGAGGGATTGTCCGACTTGCGCGAAATCTTGTCGATTTCGTCGATGTAGACGATGCCGCGCTGGGCGCGCTCGACATTGTAGTCGGCCGACTGCAACAGCTTCAGGATGATGTTTTCGACGTCCTCGCCGACATAGCCGGCTTCGGTCAGCGTCGTCGCGTCAGCCATGGTGAACGGCACGTCGATGATGCGGGCCAGCGTCTGCGCGAGCAGCGTCTTGCCGCAACCGGTCGGGCCGATCAAAAGGATGTTGGACTTCGCCAGTTCGACATCGTTGTTCTTGCCGGCATGCGCGAGGCGCTTGTAGTGATTGTGGACCGCCACCGACAGCACGCGCTTGGCGTAGGGCTGACCGATGACATAGTCGTCGAGAACCTTGAGGATCTCCTGCGGTGTCGGCACGCCTTCGCGCGACTTCACCATCGAGGTCTTGTTCTCTTCACGGATGATGTCCATGCAGAGTTCGACGCACTCGTCGCAGATGAAGACCGTCGGACCGGCGATCAGCTTGCGCACTTCGTGCTGGCTTTTGCCGCAAAACGAGCAGTAAAGCGTGTTCTTGGAATCGCCGCTGTTGTTGCCGACCTTGCTCATTTTCATGTCCTTTCATGGCCGCCCGCCGATGGTCTGGCTGAAAGGGCGCATACTCTATCTATCGCGGGAATCCGCCGCCGCCAGTGTGTCCCGGCTCCCGCAACGCATTCCGTACGAAACACAAATCAGAAAACGTGGCAATGATTCGCGACAACCCCGCATAAAGCTAAGCCGCCGAAACTCAACATAGCCTTAACGTAGGCAATCCTGTCCCCCGAGGGAACAGCCAATTGTGGCCGAAATGCCGCAAGACGCGCCAAAAGCGCGTGATGGTGCCATCCAACTGCCAACTTGCCTTTATGCCAGCGCCCCTTCGGCCGCCTCGCGCGACGAAATGACCTTGTCGATGAGGCCGAAATCCTTGGCTTCGTCGGCGGTCATGAAATGGTCGCGGTCGAGCGTTTTCTCGATCTCTTCATAGCTCTTGCCGGTGTGCCTGACGTAGACCTCGTTGAGGCGACGCTTCAGCTTGATGATATCCAGGGCATGGCGCTCGATGTCGGACGCCTGGCCCTGAAAGCCGCCGGAAGGCTGGTGAACCATGATGCGGGCGTTCGGCGTGGCAAAGCGCATGTCCTTGTGACCGGCAGTCAGGAGCAGCGAACCCATCGAAGCCGCCTGGCCGATGCAGAGCGTCGACACGGCCGGCTTGATGAACTGCATGGTGTCGTAGATCGCCATGCCCGAGGTGACGACGCCGCCCGGCGAATTGATGTAAAGGTTGATTTCCTTCTTCGGATTCTCAGCTTCGAGGAACAAAAGCTGCGCGCAGACCAGCGTCGCCATGCCGTCCTCGACCGGACCGGTGATGAAAATGATGCGCTCCTTGAGGAGGCGCGAGAAAATGTCGTAGGCCCGCTCGCCGCGATTGGTCTGTTCGACCACCATCGGAACGAGGTTCATGTAGGTTTCGACGGGGTTCTTCATCAGGTATCTCTTATCTCGCGGTGGGATTCCGGCGCCGGGAATGCCGGCAGATCGGGCAGAATCGGTTCTGGATCGTTATTCCGTAAATAGGATGCCGGCTCGTCCTTGTGCAAGGCCGACCCCTCCTAGCCATCTGGGTAAGTCGAATCAAGCTTTCTGACCAAGGATTCGCGGCGGCGGATGCTTCCGCGGGTCCGGAGCCGCATCGCCGGCCCCGCAACGTAGCAGTTTCTTAACCGCGTCACTTAACGAAATGCGCCGAAACCGCTTTTTTCCGAGACGGCTTCCTCTACAATTCAACGTTGAACTTATGCATAGAGTTCAACAGGGGGAGTGTCATGCCCGGGAAAACCGCATGCTTCACCATTGCCGGCCTGACCGTGCTCGGCACGATTTCGCAGACGGCGGCCGGCGGCCGCGCCGTCGAATGTTATGAGCCGGTCCGCAGTCCGGCCGTCTATGACACGGTCTATGAAGACGTGATGATCAGTCCGCCCGGTCAGCAGGTCGACTATATCGCCCCTATCTTTGGCACGCGCGAGCGCGTCGTGATGACCGTTCCGGCGCAAGTGACCTACCAGATCGTACCGGCCGTCACCCGCACCGTCTACCGTACGGTCCGGGTCGATGGCGGCGGCTATTCCTGGGAATGGCGCGTCATCCATGGCCGCAAGGTGCTGTGCAAGGTATGGCACAAGGCGCGCTACGAACGCGTCGCAGAGACCGTCGTGATCCAGCCCGAACGCACGCGGCGCGTCGTCATTCCCGCACAATATGACAGCATCGCCGAGGAGGTGCTGGTGCGGCCGGAACAAAGGCGCGTCATCGATGTCCCCGCCTCCTACCAGACCGTCGCGCGTCGTGTGTTGGTCCGGGAAGGCTCATCCAGTTGGCGGCGGGTGCATATTCCCAGGCATTGCCAGGATTAGCGCGCATGGCGTACCCTGCTTCGCAGCGGATCTCCGTTGGGCTGAGGGCATGCGCGACCTGGAAATTTCCAATCAGGAATTGTCAGACCTTGCCGAAGAAGCCTTGGCGCTTGCCAAAGCTTATTGGGCCTCCCTCGAGGAACGTCGGACGTATCCCACGACCAGCGGCAAACAGACGACGGAACTCTTCTCGCGGCCTTGGCAGGAGAGCGGTCGTGGTCGGGAAGTCTTGCAGGATTTCAAGTCGATAGCGGAGCATGTGCGGCCTTCAACCGGCAGGTTCTTCGGTTATGTCGTCGGCTCCGGCGAACCGATCGGCGCGCTGGGGGAATTGCTGGCTGCGGTGCTCAATCAGAATGTGACGTCGTGGCGCTCGGCACCGGCTGCGACATCGATCGAACGCGCCGTCGTCGAATGGTTGGCGGAGGCTGTCGGTTGCCCCGGATTTACAGGCAGCCTGTGCGGCGGCGGCTCGACGGCGAACCTCATGGCCCTGGCGATGGCGCGGGAAGCGAAGCTGCCAGCCAACGAAACAGGCGTGCGACCGTGCGTGATCTATGCTTCCGAGCAAGTGCACATGTCCATTCCCAAGGCCGTCGCGCTGTTGGGGATCGGTAGAAAAAATCTCCGTTTGATCCCTGTCGACGACAAATTCAGGATGCGGACGGATGCCCTCCAGGCAGCTATTGCAGCCGACCGCGGCATCGGCAACATGCCCATCGCCATCGTGGCCACGGCCGGCACCATCATCTCCGGTGCGATCGATCCCCTTCCCGAAATCGCAGACATTGCCCGCAGGGAAGCGTTGTGGATGCATGTCGATGGGGCCTATGGGGGACTGGCGGCCCTGACCGTCCCGGAAAAGTTCCAGGGACTGTCTTTGGCGGATTCGCTGTCGCTCGATGCGCACAAATGGCTCTATCAGCCACTCGATTGCGGCTGCCTGCTCAATCGCCACCCAGACATTGCGCGCACGACTTTCTCGCACAGCGACGACTACGTCAGGATATTGAGCGAAGACCCAACGGAAGCATTTGCATTCTTTGAAGAGTCGATCGAACTGTCTCGGCGCTTCCGTGCGCTGAAGCTCTGGATGTCGCTGCAGTATCACGGGCGCCGTGCCTATCGCGAAGCCATCGCGCGCGATCTCTACCATGCCCAGATGCTGGCACAGGCAATCGCTTCACAGCCGGAGCTTGAGCAGCTTGCGCCGGTATCGCTAAGCGCGGTCTGTTTCCGTCACCGCTCTAAGGACAACGAAGCGATCCTGCGCCGCGTGATCGCGCGCGGCCTCGTGTATCTGTCGAATGCAACGATCAGCGGTCAGTTCGCGCTGCGGGCGTGTTTCGTCAATCACAGGACGACCTTGGATGACGTGCGGGCGATTGTGTCCGAAGTCATTGCCGCCGCAGACGAACTCAATCATTGAACCGCTGCGGATTTGGCCTCGTGTTTCAGGCGACCTCCGCCCGCAGCCATGCCTTCAGACCGGCGATATCCCCATCGCCGACAGCAGCGGCAACGCGCCTCTTCGATGCGGGCGATCGGCGGCGAAAACAGGTTGCGGATCGCCTCGCCCTCGCCCGCCACCGGCTCGCGGTTCCAATCGGCGTCGCTGGTCGGCACCTTGTGCAGCCCTGACCCGAACTTCATGCCGGCGCCGCCGGAGGGCGGGATCACATAGCCGTCGATCGCGCCGCCGACATCGAGCACGACCGGTGCCGCCTGCCAGGCCGCCTTGAGGTCGGCCGGCGGTTCGACATAGGCAAGTGCGGTTCGATAGGTCTTCAATTCTCCATCCAGTTCCGGAAACAGCTTTAGCACCCAGGCGCCGGCGGCGACGACGATACGGTCGGCCTGCATCGTCTCGCCGCTTTCGAGCACGATGTGGCCGGCCTCGGAGTCGACC
>NZ_RZPW01001430.1:0-536 GCF_003998455.1 Mesorhizobium sp. M7A.F.Ca.CA.001.08.2.1
GTGACGCCGGCATCGGCCAATTCCCGCAGCAATTGATGCAGGGCGACCGGATCGGGTGTCGTCAGCGAACCATAGTCGTTGCGCCCAGGCGCCACCACGCCGGTGGTGCCGATCGAAGCGGCGGCATAACCGGCCTGCTCCCAGATCTGCCTGGTGAAGGCTGCGACCGAGGTCTTGCCGCTGGTGCCGGTCACCGCGACCATGATCTCAGGCTGCTTGCCGAAATAGCGTGCCGCACTCTGCGCCAGCGCCAGGCGCGGATCGTCGACCGCCAGCACCGGAACCGGGAGCCCGGCAATGGTGCTGCCCTTGCCCGCCACGATCGCGGCCGCACCGCGCGCGGCGGCATCTGCGGCATAAACGGCACCGTCGGCCTTGGTTCCGGCGAGCGCAAAAAAGACAACGCCCGCTTTTACCTGGCGGGAATCCGAAGAAATCCCTGTAACCTCCAGATCGACGGAAGCTATTCCCTCGACGGGCAGGATACCGGCTAGATCTCTGAGCTTCATCGAGTCCCGTTCACCGCAACAAAATAG
>NZ_RZPW01001431.1:0-535 GCF_003998455.1 Mesorhizobium sp. M7A.F.Ca.CA.001.08.2.1
CCGTCGGCGACATGTCGCCCGACGCCACCATCTTCCGGCATGGCATCGTTCCGTCATCGCTGATCGCTCCGTTGAAAGCGAAGGGCGCGGTCGCCAACATGCTGTGCTATTTCGTCGATGCCAATGGCCGTTTGGTGGACCACGAGGTCAACGGGCGTGTCATGGCCATCGATCTCGATGTGGTCGG
The DNA here is from genome assembly GCF_003998455.1 of Mesorhizobium sp. M7A.F.Ca.CA.001.08.2.1. Classification (NCBI taxonomy): domain Bacteria; kingdom Pseudomonadati; phylum Pseudomonadota; class Alphaproteobacteria; order Hyphomicrobiales; family Phyllobacteriaceae; genus Mesorhizobium; species Mesorhizobium sp. M7A.F.Ca.CA.001.08.2.1. The sequence goes on from NZ_RZPW01001431.1 coordinate 188, forward strand.
CCAGGTGCCGAATGTGGTTCTCGCCGCGGGCGGCAAGCGCAAGGTCACGGCGATCCTCGCCGCACTGAAAGCCGTCGACACCAATGTGCTGATCACTGACAGCGATACCGCCGCGGCGCTGCTTGCCAAAGGCGGTTAGATGAGCCCGCGCTCGCGCAAAAAATCCTCGACGCCGACATGGGTCATGGATTCGAATTCGGCGATCGCCTCGGCCACCCGCTTGCGCTGCGCCGCCAACAGTGTGAACACCTGCTTCATCTCGCCGGAAACACCAAAACGGCTCCACCGCTCGGCGATATGCGTGGGCAGACCGATGTCGGCGCAGAACGCGTCCAGACTGTCATAGCC
>NZ_RZPW01001432.1:0-535 GCF_003998455.1 Mesorhizobium sp. M7A.F.Ca.CA.001.08.2.1
GGGCCCCCCGCCGATAACGGCGCTAACGCGCTCGGCGTTGGTGCCCGCCGCCTGCCGGAACAGTTCATGGTCGTCGGCATGAATGGCGACGACGATCTCGCCGGTCCGCGGGTGGGCCAGAAAAATGTCCAGCGTGTGTGCAATGACGGCAAAGCCGCCAATGTGTTGATATTGCTTCGGTCCGTTGGCCTGTCCGGCGCGCGCGCCACGGCCGGCCGCGACGATTACCACCGCGACCTTGCCATCCGCACTCGAAACGTGATTTTCACTTGCGTCAGTCATTGCAGATTGGCTTAGCGCACGATCCCGAAAAGTGTAATCGGTTTTCGGCAAAGATCGTGCGTCAAATATGAATCCCAAAGCGTCCTTTGCGCGTCCCACGGGGCGCGCGGCGCTTTGGCCACACCCAATCCCGAAGGCCAGCATTTTCCCAATTGCGCCTTAATGTGGCGTCATTCCGCGTTGCACATTGCGGCCGATATGGCTAGAGAATGTGCAACGAATGAAGATGCTTGGTTTTTGTGCATGGTTAATT
>NZ_RZPW01001433.1:0-535 GCF_003998455.1 Mesorhizobium sp. M7A.F.Ca.CA.001.08.2.1
GGGCATCAGCCATGGCGAAGGGGCCGGAGCCGCCCTTGCCGCGGGTCTGGTCAAGGCCGCCGCGCTGACCAGTTCGGGCATGGCTGCGGCGGTACGCGGTTAGGGTCTTGACCTGCTAGCGCCGGAGATTGGGAATGCGATAGACGACGGCGTTGTATTTTGGGTTGGAGCGGCTGCCGACGATTACGCCTCCAAGGCGTTCCGCTATTCTTCTGCTGGCCACGTTCCTTTCGGCAACCGGATATTCGAAGCAGTTCGGTTCGAGCGCCTCCGAGGCCCACTCCGCGACAGCAGCAATTGCCTCTTGGCCAATGCCGTTTCCTTGAGCGTCTTCCCTGATCCAGATCCCGAGTTCGGGACACACGGTCTTCGCTGCATGAAGGCCGACAAGCCCCAGACAGCGAGCGTCCGCCAAGGCACGCACAACAAAGTGCAAATCCGATCCGTCCTGGATTGGCGCCAGCCAGGATTGCCATACTTCGGCAAAGGCCGCCAGTGATCGAGGTGGCTCCCACTGCATGAAACGGGTGATGGC
>NZ_RZPW01001434.1:0-528 GCF_003998455.1 Mesorhizobium sp. M7A.F.Ca.CA.001.08.2.1
GTCGAACAAGATGTCGAGGTCGGGATTGGCGATCGAGGGCAGCGTCATGTGGCGGGCCGTTTCAAGTTGGGGTTCGCTCGTGAGACTCACGCCTCGGCAATCATAACAATGGCGGCATGTTGCGGAGGGGCCGCTCACAACCGTTGCGCTTACTGCTGCGACGGACGTTTTTGCCGTCCAGGCTACCCTCCATGGATATCTCCGACTTGTGCCTGATGGCTTGTGTGGCAAATCCGGCGCATCCATGTAGAGGAAGCATCCGGGACCACGGCGTTCGTGCCCTGCAGACTCTGGTCTCAATTAAGTGACTACATCGTGATGATTTCGCCCCTGCTTCGAGATCCGTCCTAGGATCCATAATTTCTTAGTTTAGCAATTGTCCTAAAACCGGCTAATATCAAATCTTGGGTGGCCACCTCGAAACTGATATGAGCAACTGCTTGCATTTCCACCGGCCACGCCGACTGTCCGGTCAAAACAGGGTGCGCTCCACATGGAGGCTTGGGGAATGTCCTTAAGCACAAACCG
>NZ_RZPW01001435.1:0-528 GCF_003998455.1 Mesorhizobium sp. M7A.F.Ca.CA.001.08.2.1
CGGCCTCAGTGCCCACGTTCCGTTAAGGTCTGCTGCCAGACCAAGTTCGTGCGACAGTCGGTCTAGGTGGCGGGCGGAGGGCTGCTGTCCTGCAATGGACAGCGCAAGGAGGGGTGGCTTGCCGGAGCAAGTGCCACGCGAAAATACAAAATTTCCCGTTTGGCTCAGGACTTCGAACAAATACCCGGAATAAGTCATCTGTTGCCTCGTGAAGCCGTAAGCCGCCCGTTTTCGAAACACCGCTCTGGATTGCATTGCCGTGGAAAGCCGGATCGGCTCGCGGTGGCAGTCACGCCTTCACCGCGCTAGCTGAGCCAAGCTTAGCGCTCATGTTCACCAATTCGGCAAGCGAACCGGCCTTCATCTTTTGCATCATCCGGCCTCTATGAGCCTTCACAGTGATTTCGCTGATCCCAAGCTGGAAGCCGACCTGTTTGTTCATGAGGCCGGACGTCACCAAGGCCATGACCTCTCGTTCGCGACGGCTTAGTGTGGCTTGATCGTCCCGAAGAGCCTGCAATTCGGCGT
>NZ_RZPW01001436.1:0-526 GCF_003998455.1 Mesorhizobium sp. M7A.F.Ca.CA.001.08.2.1
GTGTAGCAATGCGCGCTTGCCAGAAACTCCTCTTCCGACAAGCCGCGCGCCAGCCGCAGCATCTCGAACCCGTCCTCGACTTGCGGCGTTCCGCGCGCGAAGACGAACGGGAGCTTGTCCGACAGCGTCAACTGCGCGCGGTTGACGGCATAGTGCCGAAAGCGGTTGTCGACATCCTGCGGTTCGATGCAGGGCCCCAGCATATGCAGCACATCGAAATGCTGCACCAGCCGCATCAGATCCTCGAAATCCGCCAGTGTTCCCGGCCGCCGGCCGCGCTCGAGATCGGTGACGTTCGGCGCCCCGCACCCGGCCAGGAAGGTCATCGAGCCGAGCTCCAGCGTCAGATCGCGGGCGCGCGAACCGGCGTAAGCGTGGATCGACTTCGGCGCCGAGGCGAGTGCCGCCGTCACCATGTCACGGCCGATGCGCACCATGTCGGTGTCTGGATCGACCAGGGCGCCGGCATTGGCAAAATGCTCATGCGCTTGCGGCAGCAGCACCTTGATGCCGAGCTCTTCCAGCA
>NZ_RZPW01001437.1:0-526 GCF_003998455.1 Mesorhizobium sp. M7A.F.Ca.CA.001.08.2.1
GTGAGCAGCATCAGCGCCATCGACACGACAATGATGATCGTCGAGACCGCATTGATCTCGGGCGTGAACCCTTTGCGGATCGCGGCGTAGATTTCCACCGGCAGCGTCGTCTGCCCAGGCGTCGCCAGGAAATAGGACACCACGAACTGGTCGAACGACACTGCAAACGCAAACAGCCCTCCGGCAATGACGCCTGGCATGATCCAAGGCAGCGTGACGCGCCTCGTTACCTGCCACTGGTTGGCGCCGAGCGAGCGTGCCGCCTCTTCCAGCTCCGGCGCGAAGGTCTGCAGCCGGGCCGAGACGACGACGATGACATAGGGCAGCGCCAGTGCGACGTGGCCAAGCAGGATCGCATGCAGCCCGCGACCGATGCCGACGCCGAAAAAGAAGATCAGCATCGCCGTGCCGGTGATCAGCCACGGAATGGCGATCGGCGGAAACAACAGCGCCTGCAGGAATTTCTTGCCGCGAAACTCATAGCGATAGAGCGCCAGCGATGCCGCCGAGCCGAGCACGACACAGA
>NZ_RZPW01001438.1:0-525 GCF_003998455.1 Mesorhizobium sp. M7A.F.Ca.CA.001.08.2.1
GCTTGGCCTTGCGCTCCTGCTCCTGTTTCGGCAGAAACGCCCGGAGCGCGGCGATCTGCTGTCGCTGGTGATCGTGGCACTTGGCGTGGTTGTCGGCTTTCCCTTGCTGACCGCGCTGGCGCTCGAGCACGTCACCACGGCCCATTCCATTATCTTCGTCGGCCTGCTGCCGCTGGCCACTGCGATATTCGGCGTGCTGCGCGGCGGCGATCGGCCGCGCCCGGCGTTCTGGTTGTTTTCATGCATAGGCAGTGCGCTGGTCGCGGGCTTTGCGCTGACGCAGGGCGTGACGGCCTCGCCGGTCGGCGACGGTCTGATGCTGGCTGCCATCATCGCCTGCGGCCTCGGCTATGCCGAGGGCGCCGCGCTGTCGCGCAGGCTCGGCGGCTGGCAAGTGATCTGCTGGGCGCTGGTGCTGTCGCTGCCGGTCATGCTGGTGCTGACGCTGATGACCATGCCGCCGTCGTTCGACGGCGTCGGCGTCAGTGCGTGGATGGGGCTTGCCTATGTCTCGCTGTTCAGCAT
>NZ_RZPW01001439.1:0-524 GCF_003998455.1 Mesorhizobium sp. M7A.F.Ca.CA.001.08.2.1
CCAGCCAACCGAAGATGCAATAGGCAAGTGCCGACTGCAGGCCCATGAACAGCGTCACCTGCCAAGCCAGGCGATCGCGCCAGAGACCAACGACGCGAAAGCCCCGATGACTGACCTGCCGACGGCTGCCCAGCGCCTGCGGAATCCAGATCAAAAGCACGACCAGTGTAGGCACCGCCCAGGCAGCAAGTGCCCCGGACCATGAACCGGTGACAAAATGCTCGATCGGCAGTGTGAAGCCGGCGGCGGCCGCCGAGCCGGCACAGAGCGCCATGGTGTAGAGCCCGGTCATGACGGCGGCCTTGTCGGCGAAATCTCGCTTCACCAAGCCCGGCAGCAGCACATTGCCGATGGCAATGGCGCCGCCGGCAAGGAAGGTGGCGACAAACAGCAGGGGAACCGTACCGAACCAGCGCAGGCCGGTTCCCAGCACCAGCAAGGTGAGCGCCCCGAGCAAAGTGCGCTCGGCTCCATAGCGCTGGGCAAGTCTTGGCGCGAAGGGCGCGAACAGACCCAGGCACAGA
>NZ_RZPW01000143.1:0-10200 GCF_003998455.1 Mesorhizobium sp. M7A.F.Ca.CA.001.08.2.1
GCCAGCGGCACGCCGGGAATGGCCCGGATCGGGCGCAGGCCCGCGTAGAGCTTCATGCGAAAGCGCATGTCGAGCTGGGGGGCTGGCTCGGTGCCGTCGGGATGGCGGATGTCCGGCGAACCCATGGCGCCGAACAGGATGGCGTCGGCCCGTTCGGCCGCCTCGAATCCCTCTTCGGTCATGGCGACGCCGGTCTCCTGATACTGGCGGGCGCCGCCATTGACGCGCTCCATCTTGAAGCCGATGTCGTGACGCTTCTCGATCGCCTCCAGCACCGCCGTCGCCGCCTCCATAACCTCGACGCCGATGCCGTCGCCCGGCATGATCGCGAGCCGAAAAGAGTTCTCTCTCATGAAATTCTCCCGGAGCGCCGTATCTCCCCGACGGGGATGGACGCCCACGCTTTGAATGGATGCATCGCGCTTGCCGAAGACCGGTTTGCGATCCTGGACCCGATGCTGGTGAACACGGCGCGACGTTATGATGGCTGCCGCCGACGCGACAGTATCGGTTCGGCAGGCCCCCCTTATCAAACAGCGACGATCGGCGGCGGCTGGCGATCACCGCTATGGGACGGACCGCAGGTGATCGAGCATGAACAGCGCCGCGGTCGTCAGCTGTCGGTCGTTGCGGACGCAGATGACGTGCGGACGGGTCGACCATTCGTCGAGCAGCGGAATGGCGCAGACCCGGTCGTTGCCAACTTTGTCGGCCAGCACGCCGTCCGGCAGGATAGTGATGCCGAGCCCGGCCTCGACCATACGCACGGCCGATTCGAAGGTCTTCACCTCGATGCACGTCTTCAGCGTCATGCTGAGCGCGTCGGCCGCACCCGCGAGCAGGGTGCCGAGCGAACTGGTGACGGCGAGCCCGACATGGTCGAAGCCGAGCGTGTCGGCAAAGCGCACCCCGCCCGACGTGCTGAGCGGGTGCCCGGCCGGAACCAGAACTACCAGCTTGTCGTGCCTGTAGTCGAAGACATCCAGCGCATCCGGGAAGGCCATGTTGCCCGCCAGGATACCGATGTCCGTCAGGCCCTCGATCGTCGCCTGCAGGACGCCGAGGCTCGAATCCTCGACCAGGATGATCTTCACCGAGGGATAGGCCTTGGTGAAGCTGGCGATCTGGCTCGGCATGTATTGAACGATGGCCGAGGTGTGCGCGTGAATGCGCACCTGGCCGGCGACGCCGGAGGCGAAGGTGCTCATCTCCGAGGTCATCCGGTTGATCTGGCTGAACAGGGTCGCCGCGTGCTTGGCGAGCATCTCGCCGGCGGGCGTCGCCTCGACGCCGCGCGAATGCCGATAGAACAGCGGCGCCCCGAGTTCCGATTCAAGCGAGTGGAGGCGCTTGCTGATCGCCGACGACGCGATGTTCTCGCGCGCCGCCGCCTTGCTGATGTTGCCCAGATTGTAGACGGCAAGGAAGATTCTGAGCGTCGTGAAATCGGGATGGAACATGCCGTTCTGCCTTTGTTGGGTGGAACCGCTAGTCCTTAAGCGACAATCCGGCAGCGTCAAGCGCGGCCGGATTGGGAACGGTTGGCGCCGCGCGTCAGTCCTCTTCGGGCCCGCCTTGTTCGCCGATGAGCGGGAGGAACCGGCCGCCGCCGAAATCCTCCTCCCTGTAGGTCGCGGCTGCCCTTCGTGCGGTCCTGACGAGACGCTGGCTGTAGGGTCTTCGCCGACGGGATCAAGAGCCGGCCACCGATGTCGAGCTGTTCGCGCAGGGCGGGCGGCGGGGCGGGCGCGGCAGCCGCCACCAGGATGGCGTCGAAGGGCGCGGCGTCCGGCCAGCCCATGGTGCGTCGCCCGCGCGCACCGCGACGTTGTCGTAGCCGAGTTTCCCGAACCGTTGCCGCTGTGCAGGGCGTGTGCCCCTGTCAGCCTTGGTAGAACTCCTGACGCTGCATGCCGAGGCCCTCGATGCCGAGCGTAACGACGTCGCCTGCCTTGAGGAAGATGTTCGGTTTCTGGCCTAGGCCGACGCCAGGAGGGGTGCCGGTGGAGATGATGTCTCCCGGCAGCAGGCTCATGAACTGCGACAGGTAGGACACCAGATAGCGGACGCCGTAAATCATCGTTTTGGTCGAGCCGTCCTGGAATTTGCGCCCGTTGACCTCGAGATGCATCTTGAGGTTCTGCGGGTCGTCGATCTCGTCGGCGGTCACCAGCCACGGGCCGGTCGGTCCGAACGTATCGCAGGACTTGCCCTTGGTCCACTGGCCCTGACGTTCAGCCTGGAAGGCGCGCTCGGAAACGTCATTGATGACGCAATAGCCCGCGACATAGTCCATCGCCTCGGCCTCCGACACGTATTTTGCGGTCTTGCCGATGACGACGCCGAGCTCGACTTCCCAGTCGGTCTTGAGTGATCCACGCGGGATTTCGACCGGATCGTTGGGGCCGACAATGGCCGACGTGGCCTTCATGAAGATGATCGGCTCCGGCGGCACCGTCGCGCCCGTCTCTGCGGCGTGGTCGGAATAATTCAGGCCGATGCAGATGAACTTGCCGGTGCCGGCAACGCAGGCACCGAGGCGCGGGTTGCCTTCGATCAAGGGCAAGGTCATCGGGTCGATGGCGCGTAGTGCGTCAAGACTTTCCGGAAGCAACGTACTACCGGCAAAGTTGGCCACCTTGCCAGATAGGTCGCGGATGCGGCCGTCCTTATCGAGCATTCCGGGCTTTTCCTGGCCCAACGGGCCATAATGCAACAACTTCATTTTAGGGGTCACTCCTCGACATGACTTCTCGTTCTAAAGACGTAGTCGGCAGTCGTGGCGGCCGCAAAAGCCGGAAGGTCGCGGCCGATAGACAACAAGTTCCTTGCTACGCCAAACCTGCCATTTGGGCGATGAAGGCATTCGCGCTTATCAGTCCGGAACGGTCCAGCCCTGCTCGGCCGCGTGGCGCTTCTCGAAGGCATCGATTTGGTCCTTCTGTGACAGCGTGTAGTCGAGTTCGTCGATGCCGTTTAGCAAGCAGTGCTTGGAGAACTCATCTATCTCGAAGGAATGGACCGCTCCGTTCGGGGCGGTCAGAGTCTGTGCGGCGAGATCGACCTCAATGGTCGCCCCCTGTTGTTCCTTGAGCTGGATCATGATACTGCTGATTGCGTCGCGTTTCAGTACCACTGGCAGCAGACCGTTCTTCAAGCTGTTGGAGAAGAAGATGTCGCCAAAGCTTGGCGCGACGACAACCCGGAAACCATAGTCCGCAACCGCCCAGACGGCATTTTCGCGCGACGAGCCGCAACCGAAATTATCTTCGCCAACCAAGATCTCGCCGTGGCGATAGGGTGGCGTGTTGAGTACAAAATTTTCCCGCTCCTTGCCGCCGTCGTCGAAGCGCAGATCGTGGAAGAGATATTGGGCAAAGCCCTCGGCGCGGGGTTTCGAAAGGAAGCGCGCCGGCAGGATCTGGTCGGTATCGACATTGACGCCAGGAAAGGGAACGGCTGTCGCCGTGACCGACTTGAACGGTTCCATGGTCATTCTCCTCGCTGAAACTGGCGAACGTCGGTGAGGTGGCCGGTGATAGCGGCTGCGGCCGCCATGGTCGGGCTCATCAAGTGGGTACGTGCGCCGCGGCCCTGTCGGCCGACGAAATTACGATTTGAGGTCGAGGCGCAGCGCTTGCCGGAAGCCACGGTCTCGCCATTGGTTCCCAGGCAAAGCGAACAGCCCGCCTCGCGCCACTCGAAACCGGCGTGGAGGAAGATGCTGTCCAGCCCCTCAGCCTCCGCCTGAGCCTTGACCAGGCCAGACCCAGGCACGATCCAAGCTTCGACTCTCGGATGGACCGTCCGGCCTTTGACGACCGCCGCGGCGGATCTCAAGTCCTCGATCCGGCCATTGGTGCACGAGCCGATGAATACCCGGTCGACCGGGATTTCAGCCAGCAACGTGCCGGGTTCGAGTCCCATATATGTAAGCGCCTTCGACATGGCTTCGCGGCGCTCGGCGGTGTTGGCGCGATCCGGGTCTGGCACTAGCGCGTCGATTGGAGCGACGTCCTCAAGGCTCGTGCCCCAGGTTACCATCGGCGCGATCTCGGCCGCGTCGAGTGTGACTTCCCTGTCGAACACGGCGTCGGGATCCGAGCCGAGCTGCGACCAGCGCTCGACCGCCTTGTCCCAGGCTTCTCCCGAGGGCGAATAGGGCCGGCCCCTCACATAGTCGAACGTCACCTGGTCTGGCGCGATCATGCCGGCGCGCGCGCCGGCCTCGATCGACATATTGCAGACAGTCAAGCGGCCTTCCATGGTCAGATCACGGATGGCGGAGCCGGCATATTCGATGACATAGCCGACCGCGCCAGCGGCGCCGATCTTACGGATAATGGCGAGAATGACGTCCTTGGCGCTTACGCCGAAGCCCAGTTCGCCCTCGACGGAAATCCGCATGGATTTCGGTTTGCGCTGCCATAGCGTTTGGGTGGCCAACACCTGCGTTGCCTGCGTCATGCCGACGCCGAACGCCAGAGCGCCCAGCGCGCCGTGCGTCGAGGTATGACTGTCGGCGCAAACGATGGTCATGCCCGGCTGGCTGATGCCCTGCTCGGGGCCGATGACATGCACGATGCCCTGCCGGCTGTCGGCAAGTTCAAACACGGTGAAGCCGAGCTCCTTGGCGTTCTCCATCAGCGACTCGACCATGCCGCGGCGCTCGGCGCTGGGAATGCGCGCAACCTGACGCACGTCAGTCGGCACGTAGTGGTCGGGCGTGCCGAAAATTTGATGAGGAGCTCTCGGGCGCAAGCCGCGCGCCCGCAGGAACTCGAATGCTGGCTGATAACCGTCGTGGATGAGATGCCGGTCGACATAGAGCAGCGTCTCACCGTCCGCGCGGTCGAGGATGCTGTGCTGCGACCAGATCTTGTCCAGCATGGTGAGAGCCGCGCGAGGCCGGCCTAAGCTCATCATATTTTTCTCCCATAGGAAGCAGATCAAACGAAGCAAGTAACCAAAGGCGGTGATGCTCAGCCGCAGCCGGTGAGTAGCATGGCGCCCGCCGATACGTTCGGGGCCATTTTCTAACGTAGTGACGTCCGCCCCAAGGAGTCTTTGTTGGGAAGGGTGTCATCGCAACGCGCGATGACTGGCGATTGTCGCACCGAGTTGATCGGCTCACCATCGATTCTGGCCAAGGCGTGTCGGGTGGACAGCTTCCCCTCCCGACGCTCGTCCACGGGCGCATCCAACCCGACTCCCTGCAACGGGCGTCGATCCGAACAGACCGTCCAAACTACTTCTCTTCAAGCAACACGGGGGGCCCCTGGGGCTTGGAAGCCAGTGCAGTTAGCTGGCTCCTAACGATGCCGCATCTCTTTCAAGGGACAGGCCCGCCGAGCGGTCATCTCAAAGCTGGCTCTTGCCCCCGTCAACGACGATCTCGGTGCCCAGCATGAAGGACGAGGCGTCGGAGGCGAGGAAAAGCGCCACTTCCGCCTGCTCGGATGGATCGGCGGCGCGGCCGATCGGCACGCGTGCCTGAACGGTCGCCAGCGCCTTTTCGGCGCCGTTGGCGAACGGTCCTTCGCTGGTGAACACGGCGGTCTTGGTTGGTCCTGGCGACAGGCAGAAGACACGGATGCGGCGCGACAAGAGGTCTGCCGAAATCGCCTTGGCTAGGGCCAAGGCCGGAGCCTTCGAAGCCGCGTACAGTGCCATATTGGGCTGACCGGTCTTGGCGGCGATCGACCCCGTCAGGATCACCACGCCGCAATCGCGCATGAAGGGTGCTGCCTTTTGGACCGTGAAGAACTGGCCCTTGGTGTTGACAGCAAAAAGCTTATCGAAATCCTCGCCGGTCCAGTCGGCGAACGGCTTGAACACGGTGATGCCGGCATTGGCGAAGACGATGTCGATGCCTCCGAGCGCTTCCGAGGCAAGCACCGCACCAGCCGCGATGGAGTCCAGGTCGGAGACGTCCATATGGACGCCGACACTGCCCGGACCCAGCTCGGCTGCCAGCGCCTGGGCTTTCTTGCCGTCGCGTGCGCAGAGCGCCACACGCGCGCCTTCGCGGACGAATGTCCGCGCCGCAGCAAGCCCGATGCCGCTCGTTCCGCCGGTAATCAGCGCAGTCTTACCCGCAAGTCGCATTCACAATCCCTCAATGTTGGCGCCCGCATCCGTCTGGTGGTGAGAACCTACGGGAACGGCGGGTGGTAGGAGCCCAGCTCATCTTCGCCGGCACACCCCCGGGCCAAATGGAGCATGCCCCGCTCTGATAGCGTTTGACCGGCTGCTCGGCATTGAATGCTCTCTTTGCCCCTTCATGGTTCAGACGAGAGCGCCGACGCGGACGTGGCGCCAGTCTCGGCCTCTCTTAAAAGCAGGCTTCCATGATCGAAAGTCGCAAACGGGAAGGAAAGCATCGTGCCCGACGATGCCGCGGCCCGGCACATCGCCGATCACGATGCCCCCCTTCCCGAATGGCGTCTTCAGTTGCTGCCCACGACGCTTTAGACAATCCGGGGACGCTACAGTTTGAGACAATCCGGGGACGCTACAGTTTGCCGGCTGATCCCGACTGGGATCGCGTGGTCCGCCGCGCCGCACGCAAGTCGAAGGATTTCAGGATTCTCGGTTCAAGAGCAGGAGATTTATACATGTACACCGATCCGATCAGGGTTTTCTGGGTGCCTGGATGCTCGGCCTGCGTCAAGACGAAGGAGTTCCTGACCAGTCTCGGCGTGCCGTTCGAATCCGTGAACCTGCTCGAGAACGAGCAAGGCGCAGCCGACCTCGCCAAGCTCGGCGCGAAGTCTTTGCCTGTAGTATCGCGCGGCGAGAAGTTCACCTTTGCCCAGTCGCTCGACCAGGTCGCCGAGTTCGTCGGCAGGAAGCGAGACGGCGTCGAGCGACTGCCGCCTGAAGAGCTCCATCGGCGCTGGCAGGAATTTCTCGCGGTAGCGAGATCACTGATCGTGGAGATTCCGGTGGACAAGCTCGGCCACCATCCCATTCCGAACCGCCTGGAGCGAACGGTCCTTGGCCTTGCCTATCACATCTTCCAGATACCTGACGTGTTCGTCCGCAACGTCGCGGGAGAATTCGAGGATTGGGCGCACTACGTCAATCTTCCCGCGCCTGATGACATGAAGAACAATGCCGACATCCTTGCTTTTGCCGACGCATCGATCGCGACCCTGACGGGCTGGTGGGATGGCTTGCAGGACCGCGCCTGCCTATGGACCGTCCGGACTTATTATGGCGTGCGTTCGGGCTGGGAGGTACTTGAGCGCCAGACCTGGCACTCGGCGCAGCATACGCGCCAGTTGCAGGCGGTACTCGAAGGCTTTGATATTCCTCTCTCCAAGACTGTCGACGCGAAACTCTATGACGGTCTGCCGATGCCGGTCGCCCTCTGGGAATAGCGCCGCCGCGGTTGCCAACGACGGCCTCTCCCGCCATGCCAGCTGATGGCTACGTCGGACCGCTGCTTTTCGGAGCGGGCGCGAGGCAGCGGATAACCGAGGCGGGCGGGCAATACCGTCGAGCCGGGCAAACCCACCAGCAATCCTGGGCGAACGAATGAGCACACGGGTCATCATTATCGGGTCGGGGCCGGCGGGCTACACCGCCGCCATCTATGCGGCACGCGCGCTGTGCAATCCCGTGCTGATCTGTGGGCCGCAACCTGGTGGACAGCTGACGGTAACCACGGATGTCGAGAACTATCCGGGATTCCCCGACATCGTCCAGGGCCCATGGCTCATGGAGCAGATGCAGAAACAGGCGGAACACTGCGGGGCGACTATCGTCACTGACCATGTCGAAACCGCCGATCTCAGCGAGCGGCCGTTCAGGGTAATCACGTCGTCCGGCAAGCGCTACGAGACCGAGGCGCTCATCATCGCGACCGGCGCCCAGGCCAGGTGGCTTGGCCTGCCTTCGGAAGAGCGTTTCCGCGGCTTCGGTGTCTCCGCTTGCGCTACATGCGACGGCATATTCTTCATCCGCAAGCACGTCGTGGTGGTTGGCGGGGGCAACACCGCGGCCGAGGAAGCGCTATTCCTCAGCAAATATGCGTCTAAGGTCACGCTCGTGCACCGTGGTGCCAGTTTGCGAGCGGAGAAAATCCTGCAGCAACGACTGTTCAACGACACGAAAATCGAGGTCGTCTGGGAGCATGTAGTGGATGAAGTTCTGGGCAACGAAGAACCGGCGCTCTCCGTCGAAGGCATTCGCCTCAGGCATGCCAGAACGGGTGCTGTGCAGAACCTGCCTGCCGACGGGCTGTTCGTCGCGATCGGCCACAGCCCGTCCGTCCGGGTCTTTGGCGACCAGCTCCGACAGAAGCCCGGTGGCTACATCTGGGTTGAGCCTGGATCGACGCGCACCAGCGTTCCGGGCGTCTTTGCGGCAGGCGATGTAAGCGACGATGTCTATCGGCAGGCGGTAACCGCTGCCGGCCTCGGCTGCATGGCCGCCATCGAAGCGGAACGGTTCCTCGCTCACCCTCATTCGTAATGCTTGCGGCTGCGCAACCGGGCCTGGCTCGCTCTACCATGCTTTGCCATATTCTCTCCGCTCCGCCGTCTATCGGTAAAGCATACCGCGGCACCTGGCTCCGAGCAGAAGCCTTATCCTCGCAGTGTGCGATGCCGGCATAAGAATCTACGACTCACCTTTTTGCGCCGTTTCTTTTTATAAGGTCGCCGTACTGCGCCGTCGGCCATGCCGTCGCGAAGTGCCGCGGGAGGCCAAGAGGAACGGTGATGGGCTTTTAGTTGGCGGCAGGAATTCGGGTGCGCTGTCTACGGTTCCTTTGGGACGTGACGCTAGCAAAGTCTCGCTGCGGGATGGAAGCCTCGAAAAAGCAATAAAAAGGGAGAGAAGAATGATTGGATCCTACAAAAAATCAGCCCATGCCATGCTGACAGCGCTGTCGCTGGTACTGCTGTCGCTCGCTGGCGCCAACTGCGCCAAGGCGGCTGATGACTATCCGAACAAGCCGATCGAAGTAATCGTCGGCTACCTCCCCGGTGGCGCAACCGACTTCGCCGCCCGCGTCCTCGCCGAGTCACTGTCGACCAGCCTCGGACAGCCGGTGATCGTCAATAACCGCCCCGGCGCCTCTTCGGCAATCGCCGTTGATGCCGTCAAGCGCGCGGATCCAGATGGCTATACGCTTCTGTTTGGCAACAACGACGCGATTGCGATACTGCCGGCCGTCAAGCCGGACGTGGCCTACAAGATCCCGGACGACCTGACCTTCATTTCCCGGGTCGTCGAGTTTCCACTGGTGTTCGCTGTCAGCACGAAGCTGCCGCTCAACGCCATGAAAGATTTCGTCGAATACGCGAAGGCCAATCCCGGCAAGTTCAACTACGGCTCTTCGGGTGTTGGCGGTTCGCTGCACATTGAGGGTGTGCGTATGGCCCTGGCGGCAGGCATCGACATCACCCACGTCGCCTACAAAGGTGCTGCCGGTGCTGTGACCGACCTCGTCGGAGGCCAGATCGACGGCATGTTCGGCACGGTGAAGGACATCTCCGCCCATCTCAACACTGGCACCATCAAGCTGCTGGCCGTGACCTCTCCCGAGCGCGTACCGGTAGTGCCGGATGTGCCGACTTTGGCCGAAGCCGGCCTCGGCGACGCCACCGTCACGGGCTGGTTCGCCCTCATGGGTCCCGCGAACATGCCTAAGGAAGTCACCGACAAGCTGAGCAAGGCCGTCGCCGACGCCTTGGTCAAGCCGGAAGTGGCAAAGCGTCTGGCTGACTCTGGCCTGTATACTTCGCCGCTTGCCGGCGCTGAGTTCAAGGATTTCGTGGTCAAGCAACTCGACACGTTCAAGACCATCGCCGAAAAGCAGAACATCCGGATTACCGATTGACGGTTCGTCGCGGGCGGCTCATTCGTTTTGGGCCGCCCTAAGTCTGGCATGAACGTTGCTCGCGGATTGGAGTTTTCGATGCGAAATCCGCCATTAGCCCCATATCGCCAAGCGGCATCAAGCACCCCGAACCAGGCAGGTTCTGACCTGCCATGGCTCCTGCTGCTTCGGCCTATGATTTATGCACCGGGTCCTCACGATGCCATCTCAACTTGAAAAGCCGAGAGACGTGATCAGTGGGACGCTGGTGCTCGCCACCGGTGCAGCGTTCCTTTACTTCGGTCGCGGGTTGACGGTCGGCAGCGCTTCGCGAATGGGGCCGGGCTACTTTCCGATCGTTCTGAGCC
>NZ_RZPW01001440.1:0-524 GCF_003998455.1 Mesorhizobium sp. M7A.F.Ca.CA.001.08.2.1
CCGAAGTCGATCTCGAAGTAAAAGAGCGGCGGGCCGGAGCCGCCGCTCTTTTTTGTGCCTGACACGGTAATTGCGGTTAAGCCGCCTTTGCTTCCACTTCATGCAACGCGAAAGAACGTCCATCCGCGTCGAAGATATGCAGGTCCTCGCCATTGGCGCTCAGCCGCAATGTCGAGCCGCGCTTGACCTCGACATTGCCGGGCAGCTTGGTCACCAGCGGCAGATCGGCGCGGCCGATGTCGACATAGACAAGCTGCACCTCGCCGAGTTGCTCGACATAGTCGACCGTCCCCTCGAACAGATAGTCCGCGCCGCTGGCGATGATCAGGTCCTCCGGCCGCACGCCAAAGCTCACCGCGGCGCCCTTTGCCGAAGCCGGCGTCGCAATCGGCACGGTCGCCTTGCGTCCGCCGACATGGCTGACGACGGTCGGGTTTCCGGTCTTTTCGATGGTCGCCGGCAGGATGTTCATGGCCGGCGAGCCGATGAACTGGGCAACGAACAGATTGCCGGGCTTCTTGTAG
>NZ_RZPW01001441.1:0-524 GCF_003998455.1 Mesorhizobium sp. M7A.F.Ca.CA.001.08.2.1
AGCTGATCCTGCGCATCAACAACATCCTGCGCCGCGGTGGCCCGGCGACCACGCCCAAGGTCGAGCAGTTGGTCTTCGGCCCCTATACCTTCCAGATCGCCCGGCGCGAATTGAAGCGTGGCGGCGAGGCGTTGAAGCTGACCGATCGCGAGCAGGAGATCCTGGCGATCTTCGCCGCGCGGGCGGGCGAGACGATACCCCGCCACGAGCTTGTCGGCGACGATTCGGAAGTCGGCGAGCGCACCATCGACGTCCAGATCAACCGGCTGCGCCGCAAGATCGAGCGCGATCCGTCCAATCCGGTCTGGCTGCAGACCGTACGCGGTATTGGGTATCGGCTCAGCGTGGAATAGAATGCCGCCTGCGGCCGGCTGAACGGCTGCGGGCAAGCGAAAAGAGCGAATGGCAACCACGGAACTGGAACAGCCGGGCAATGGCGGCTTGAGCGCACGCGCCGCGCGGACGCTGAAGGCGGTGCCGCGCGCCTGGAACCGCTTCTGGCGCCTCGTCTCGCTCTATATGCC
>NZ_RZPW01001442.1:0-523 GCF_003998455.1 Mesorhizobium sp. M7A.F.Ca.CA.001.08.2.1
GTTGATGACAAGGTCGGCGTCGTTGGTGACCGCCACCTTGCCGGCTTCCATCGCCGACGTCATAGCCGAAGCATTCGACACTTCGCGCGCATGCCCGGTTTCCTGGAAAGCGATATCGACGGCCTTGCTGGCAGCCGGCAGGTTCAGTTCGGAAATGGCGCCGATCTCGATGCCCGACATATGGGCGACACGAGTGACGATGTCGGTTCCCATCTCGCCCGAGCCGATCAGGCCGATGCGGATAGGCTTGCCCGACTTTGCGCGTTCCTCGAGATCGCGGGCAAGACCCGTCAACGAAACATTGGAAGCCATACCGCTCGTTCCTCCCATAATGCAGGCTTGTTCGATTGCCTGACGCGTATTGAACATCTGTATTTCTGTCAAGACTAATGTCCAAAATCGATGTCCTTTTGGCACGCGTTCGCGGAGGCGCGGTGACCCCAGGCAATGGCGGCTGCATATCGGAGTGCATGTCGACAGGCAGGCGCGGCGACGAGTTTCCTGACGCACGGAACGAGAAGAC
>NZ_RZPW01001443.1:0-520 GCF_003998455.1 Mesorhizobium sp. M7A.F.Ca.CA.001.08.2.1
GGCCATGGCCATGCGGCGCCTGAATGGCGAGGCCGAGCGGCGCCGGCAACTGGCCGCCAGCGTTTCGCTGATCGAGAATGCGCGCAAGGCATTGGTGATGAAGCAAGGGGCGGCATCGGACGGCCCCGCCTTCAACTCGCGCACCGCGCGCAGGGGTATGCGGCCGGTGGCGAACCAGAGGGCGCCGGATCTGGTCCGGCCAATGGAACTCGGCCGGCAGCGCAGGGCGGCCAAGGTGGCACAGGCAAAGCGCGACGCACGCTGAATTCGCGGTGATCGCGGGCTGAAATCGTTGAGGACGCCTGCCTACCGTGCGGCAGGCTTCGCCTGTGCACCCTCGACAAGCACTTGCAGCATGGGGCGGGTTGGCGCGAAAAATGTCGTGCCGGTGTGCGGCGTGGAGAAATCGAGCAGGCGGTCGTAGGCGCCCGGCGGCTCGCCGACATACATGCGCTGCAGCATTTTTTCGGTGACCCAAAGATATCTGGAATAGCCGATGAAGTAGGTGCCGAACTCGTTC
>NZ_RZPW01001444.1:0-516 GCF_003998455.1 Mesorhizobium sp. M7A.F.Ca.CA.001.08.2.1
GTGCTGGACCGCTCCTTTGTCGAGACCGACGCGAACCGCTTCCCAAAATTCATGGAGGCGCTCGGCCCCCGCGTCAAAGCGCGGGTGAAGAACACGCTGCCGCAGGCCGAGGGCCAGGAGCGTGACGAGGAACTGGCGCTCGATCTTACATTTTCCAAGATGGGTGATTTCGCCCCCGACAAGATTGCCGAGCAAGTTCCGCAACTGGCCGAGATCCTCAAGATGCGTCGACAACTCGAGGAATTGCTCGGCTTCATGGATGGCCGTGTCGATGCTGAAAAGCGCATCGCGCAGCTTCTGAACAACGAACCGCTTCTTGGCAAGATTGCCAGCCAGGCGCTGGCCGACGACGACAAGGTTGGGGAATGATCATGGCCGAACAGCAAAAGACCGCCTCAGTCGCCGCGGAGGCCGAAGCCATAAACCTCGATGAATTCAGCGGACTCCTCGAAAAAGATTTCAAGGTCAAGAAGGACGACAGCGAGAAGCTGCAACAGCTCGTGCGCAATCTCGCGC
>NZ_RZPW01001445.1:0-515 GCF_003998455.1 Mesorhizobium sp. M7A.F.Ca.CA.001.08.2.1
ATTTCAATGCCGCCAAACACTTCCAGTTCGACAATGAGTACGGCCTGAACATCGGCGTTTTCGCCGGCTACGCCTCGACCGACGTCAACCTCGGCGCGTTTCGGGGATTTGATGCCATCGGCGAAGGTACCAACAAGGCCGGCCTGTTCGGCGGCTACGCGCTGTTTCGCAAGGACTACAATTACGCGCTCGTCTCGGCCTCCGGCTTCATCGGTGGAAGCGACGTGACGAACGGCGTGCTCGGCACCACCGGCAGCTATGATACCAAGGGCTATGCAGTGACCGCATCGGTCGGCCATATCTTCAAGCTGGGCGAGCGCACCCGCTTCGATCTGCGTGGCGGCCTGCTTGGCGTTTCCTTCCGTGGCGATCCCTATAAAGACAGCGGCGGCAACGAGTTCGGCAAGAGCAAGCTTTCTTTTGGCGCGATCAAGCTCGAGCCCGGCATCTATGGCGACTACACGCTAAGCAACGGAATGGTGATCAGCCCCTATGCGCGAGGCGAATTGCAGCAG
>NZ_RZPW01001446.1:0-515 GCF_003998455.1 Mesorhizobium sp. M7A.F.Ca.CA.001.08.2.1
GAGGCGCTCACCGTCGGCCGCCAGGTGCCGTGGGATCAGTCGAACCTGCGTGAACAATTCTATTTCACCGAACAGCAGATGCTCGATCCGGCGCAGTTGAGCGCGAGCCTGTCGCGCATCCTGTCCGATCCAGACGCCAAGAAGAAGCTGCAGATAGAGCTCGCCTCCAACGACCTGCAGACCGCCGTGCTCATCGTCGGACAGACGCTGCGGTCCGTCGAGATTCCGGCACCGTCAGGCGGTTCAGCGGAGCCGGTCGGCACTCGGGTCGCCAATCTGTCTTCAACCGAAAGCGTTGCAGTCGCTCGCCAGAGCGTCGTCTCCGGCCTCGAAACTCTCATTGTCGGCGCCTCGGCGGGCGAAGCGGAAAAGGACAAGGCAGGCGATCTTGCGCGCAGCATTCAGACCGAACTTCGTCGCCTGGGATGCTACCGGATGCAAGTTGATGGCGATTGGGGCACAGGCTCCATCCGTGCCCTCACCGACTACTACAAAAACACCAAACAGATCGCACC
>NZ_RZPW01001447.1:0-512 GCF_003998455.1 Mesorhizobium sp. M7A.F.Ca.CA.001.08.2.1
CAGGTCGCCCGCTTCCAGGCCTCGGGCTGGAACGCCAGCCACATCGACGGCACCGATCCGGAAGCCATCGCCTATGCCATCGAAGCCGCTCGTCACTCCGACAAGCCGACGATGATCGCCTGCAAGACGACCATCGGCTTCGGCGCTCCAACCAAGGCCGGCACCAACAAGGCGCACGGTTCGCCGCTCGGCGCCGACGAGATCGCCGGTGCGCGCAAATTCTTCAACTGGGACTCGCCGCCCTTCGAGATTCCGGCCGACATCCTTGACGCATGGCGCGCCGCCGGTAAAACCGGCGCCAAGCCGCGCACCGACTGGGAGGGACGCCTGGCCAAGGCCGAGCCCAACTTGAAGGCCGAGTTCGAACGCCGCCTCGCCGGCAAGCTGCCGTCGAATTTCGACGCCGTCATCGCCGACTACAAGAAGAAGCTGTCGGCCGACAAGCCGAAGGTCGCCACCCGTAAATCCTCGGAAATGGCGCTGGAGGTCATCAACGGCGCCGTGCCGGAAAC
>NZ_RZPW01001448.1:0-512 GCF_003998455.1 Mesorhizobium sp. M7A.F.Ca.CA.001.08.2.1
ACCAGGCGGGTTTCGGCTTTCATCGACCGGCAGGGTTTTGTCGAGGTGGAGTTCCCGGTTCCGCCATCTGCGGGGATCGACCCTTTCTTCAACATCAATGAACCGGACGATCTTGTGTCTGCCGAGCGTCTGTTGCAGAGCATCAAGCCATGAACAGACGTGTCTTCGGCATCACAGGCTGGAAGAATTCCGGCAAGACGACTTTGACCGAGAGGTTGGTCAGCGAATTGGTCCGGCGCGGCTGGAAGGTGTCGACGGTGAAACATGCCCACCATGACTTCGACATCGACAAACCTGGCGCGGACAGCTTTCGCCACCGGCAGGCCGGCGCCACCGAAGTCGCGATCGTCTCCGGCGTTCGCTGGGCACTGATGCACGAGCTGCGCGGCGAGGATGAGCCGACATTGGAGACTGTCCTGTCGCGGCTTGCCCCTTGCGACCTCGTGCTGGTCGAGGGCTACAAGCGCGAAGCCCACAGCAAGATCGAAACCCGCCGGCTGGATGCGAAGGAC
>NZ_RZPW01001449.1:0-506 GCF_003998455.1 Mesorhizobium sp. M7A.F.Ca.CA.001.08.2.1
CAGAAAGCCTCGGCGATGTTCTTCACATAGATCCTGGCGTTGGCAATCGACTGGAATGCGTGGGGATCGGTGACCGTCTTGCCGCCGCCGGTGCCGGCACCTTCGGCCGCGTCGGCATCGGCGAATTCAGGCTTGAAATCGATCGGCGTCACGCCCTTGGTCAAGGTGATGATCGAGGCCTTGGTGGCACTGGCATCGACCAGCCGCTGCAGAAAGCCTTCGAAATGCAGGCCGTTGACCAGCACGATGTCGGCCTTGGCCATGGCCACCGCATCGGCCGGGCTCGGCTCGTAGACATGGGCATCGCCATCCGGCCCGACGATGGTGGTGACATCGATGCGGTCGCCGCCGACATTTTTGGCGAAATCGGCAATGACGGTGAAGCTGGCGACCACTTTCAGCGGTGCCGCGAAGGCCGACGATGCGCCAAAGGCGGTTAATGTTATAACGCTCATCGCCAGGGCGGCATGGATGGATTTCAGCATAGAGGGGTCTCCTTCTAGGGG
>NZ_RZPW01000144.1:0-10168 GCF_003998455.1 Mesorhizobium sp. M7A.F.Ca.CA.001.08.2.1
GTCTTGAGGCAGATCATGGCAAGTGCTGGATGGTCGGCCTCGGTCGCCTGGCGCAGGAAGAAGCCATCGCCGAAATCGATGATCATGGCGGAACGAGCCGGAAATCGCTGCCTTCGGGCAGCAACTGCCCACCATCGACGACGATGGTCGTGCCGGTGATGTAACTGGCATCGTCCGAGGCGAGGAACAGGAAGGCATTGGCGACGTCGCGCGGGCTGCCGAGGCGGCCAAGCGGGATGGAATCCTCCATGTTCTTGATGAACGCCTCGCCGCGATGCAGCTCGATCGCTTCGGTCAGGATGTTGCCGGGCTCGACGCCGTTGACGGTGATGCCGTAGCCGGAGAATTCCAGTGCCGCGGCGCGGATGAAGCCGTTGATGCCGGCCTTGCTGGCCGAATAGTGGCCATGGCCCGGGCTGGTGACATGCGGACCGGTGATGGAGGAGGTGTAGAGCATGCGGCCGAAGCGTTGCGCCTTCATCGGCACCAGGGCCGCGCGGCTGGCATTGAAGGTGCCGCGCAGATTGACCGCCATGACGCGGTCCCAGTCGTCGGCGCTGGTGTTCTCGATCAGCTGCCAGGGATAGATGCCGGCATTCTGCACGATGATGTCGAGACGGCCATGCTGCTTCAGCGCCAGCGCCACGGCGGCCTCGGCGTCGCTCATTTGCGAGATGTCGGTGCGGATGAAGGGGACGCCCAACTCGCCAGCGGTCGCTTGCCCGGCCTCGACTTCGGTGTCGGCGAGCACCAGCCGCGCTCCCTCTTCGGCAAAGCGGAGCGCAATGCCCTTGCCGATGCCGCGGGCGGCGCCGACGATGAGCGCCACCTTGTCTTTTAGCCGTCCTGTCATGCGAGCCGTCCTGTCATGCGAGTCTTTGGCGAATGGTTTGCTTGAAGGCGTCGAGCAGCACCGCGGCCAGCACCAGCAGGCCATGAATCACCTGGGTGAAATTGGCCGGCAGGCCCATCAAATTGATCGCCGTGTTGATGGCCGAGAGCAAAAGCACGCCGGCATAGACGCCGGGGAGGGTGCCGACGCCGCCTTTGAGGCTGACGCCGCCGATGACGACCGCGGCGAAGGCGTTGAACAGCAAGCCGACGCCGAGATTGGCGGTGGCGCCCGACGTGCGGATCGCCAGCAGCCAGCCAGCGAGGCCGGCGATGGCGCCGGCGAGCACGAAGGCGATGATGAGATTGCGGTTAACCCGGATGCCGGCGCGGAAGGTCGCCGTCTCGTTGCCGCCGATCATCACCAGATGCCGGCCGAACGGCGTCTTGGCCATGATCAGCGAAAAGACCACGAAACAGCCAACCGCGATCCAGGCGGTGAGCGGCAGGCCGACAAGGCGCTGGATGCCGAACCAGCGGATGGCCGGCGCCAGGTCCTGCGCCGAGCGGCCGCCCGACACGACCAACACGAGGCCGCGCACCCAGATGTACGACGCCAGCGTGATGATGAAGGCGCTCATCTTCACCTTGACCACCAGATAGCCGTTGAAGGCGCCGATGAGACCGCCGACTGCCAGCGCCAGCAGCAGCGAAACCGAAACCATCAGCCACTCGGGATGCAGCTGCACGCCCATGCCGATGCCCGACGAGCAAAACAGGATGCCGACCGCCATGGCGCTGAGCGCTGCGACGGATTCGACCGACAGATCCATGTGACCGGCGATGATCACCAGCGCCAGGCCGATCGACATGACGCCGAGCACGCTCGAAGCCTCGATGATATTGGCGAAGATGCCGAGCTGAAAGTAGTTCGGGACGAAGATGGAGAAGACCACCAGCACGAACAGCAGCATGAACCAGACGAGGTTGTCGAGTACGAACTCCAGGGCTTTGCGTGTGCGCGGGTTCATGGGTTGATCCGGTTGGCGCCCCCGCGAAATCAACTCGATTTCGTCGGGTTCAGGCGCGGATTCAGATTCGCCACGGCATCCTTTCGGACGCGGCGTTGTGAAAAGGCAGGCTCCGGGCCGCTACGGCCCGGAGCGCTTTCAGATGACTATTCGACCGACTTGACGGTGTCCGTCGGCGGCTTCTGGTTGCCCCAGAAGGCCGGATTATCGACGTTTTCCTTGGTGATCGCTGCACCGGGGATCTTGATGTTCGGACCCCAGGCTTCCTTGGTCACGGTCGATTTCAGGCCGAGCACGTCGTATTCGCCGGGCTTGATTTCCTGCTTCTTGACGATCTTGTCCATGAACATGGCGACAGCCGCGGCCTGCGCGTAAAGCGGCTGCTCGATTTCGGCGTTGAGCCAGCCCTTGCGGATCAGGTCGAGGCCGACCGGAGCGCCGTTCGAGCTCATCAGCATGACGTCGCCCGGCTTCTTGCCGGCCGCCTCGAGCGAGGCGACGGCGGCGACCGATAGGTGCGCGGCATGGCTGAAGATCAGGTCGATGTCGGGGTTGGCCAGCATCTGGTCGGCAACGATTGTGCCGGCATTGCTGGCTTCCCATTGCATGGCCGGAAGCGAGATGATCTTGACGTCCGGAAATGCCTTCATCTTCTCCTCAAAACCCTTCTGGATGTCGAGCGTGTAGGGATCGCCGGGATCGCCGAGCACCTGCAGAACCTTGCCCTTCACCGAGCCGTTCTTGGCTTTCAGCAGCTTCTCGGCCTGATCCGCGGCGACGTAGCCGATCTCGACCGTTCCGGCGACAGAGGTGAAGTCGGACGGGGTCGAGGTGATCTGGCGGTCGAACTCGACCACCGGGATGCCGGCGGCGCGCGCGGCTTCGATGGACGGTTTCAGCGCATTGAAGTCGACTGCAGCCAGGATGATGGCCGCCGGCTTCAGCGCGATGACGTCGTTCATCTGCGATTGCTGGGCGTCGGTCTTGTTGTCGGCGTTCAGCGTCTTCATCTCGTAGCCGGTCTGCTTCAGGAACAGTTCCAGCGCGCTCACCGAGCCGGTCTGGAACTCGTCCAGCAGGGTCGGCACCATATAGTAGACGATACCCTTGGACTGGGCGAATGCCGGCGTGAGCGTGGCAAAGGCCAGTGCAAGGATACCGAAGACAGCAAGAAGTATTCGCTTCATGTCGTTCGCTCCTCTTAAGCCGGACCCCTCTTTTGTCCCTCAGCCTGTCGGTCCGGCACCGGCAAGCGTCTCACCGGTGATCATGTTGATCACCGCGTCGGGACTTGTTTTATTGCGTGCGACATCGCCGGCCACGACGCCCTGGCGGATCACCACGATCCGGTCGGCGACCTGAAAAGCCTGCTGCATGATATGGGTGATGATGACGACGCCGATGCCCTGATTGGCCACCTGGCGGATCATGTCGAGACCGCGCCGCGTCTGTTCGACACCGAGGGCGGCGAATGGTTCGTCGAGCAGCACCAGCTTGCCGCCCCAGTGCACAAAGCGGTTGAGTTCGATGGCTTGCCGCTGGCCGCCCGAAAGGTGCTCGACATTGGCGCGCAGCGAGGGAATGCGGGTGCCGGCATTGGCCAGCGCCTTTCCGACGACGGCTTCCATGGCGCGCTCGTCAAGCACGGGAATGCCGAGAAACTTGCGGGTGATCTCGCGGCCCATGAAAAAATTGGCGACCACGTCGACATTGGTGCACAGCGAGAGATCCTGGTAGACGGTCTCGATGCCGGCCGCCTTGGCCTCGGCCGGTGATTTGGCGAGGAATTCCTTGCCCTCGAACAGCATGCGGCCCGATGTCGGCTCCAGTCCGCCTGATATGATCTTCACCAGTGTCGATTTGCCGGCGCCGTTGTCGCCCAGCAGCGCCACGACCTCGCCCTTGCCGATCGAGAAGCTGATCCCCTTGAGCGCTTCGATCGCGCCATAGTTCTTGGTCACGTTGTCGAGCACCAGCAGGGGTTCACTCATGCCGCAATCTCCCTGCCTTTGAGAAGGTCGCGCTCGCGTTCGCGTTCGGCCGCGAACATCTGCCCGAAGCGAGGTGACAGAACCCCGGAAACCGCCAGGGCGGCGGCGCCCCGCAGCACGGAATGCTGTCCGCCGCGCGCGACCACGACCCTGGGCGTCGTGCGGTCCTTGCGGGCCGAGACGGAGTTGTGCAGGCCTGCGGCCGAACCAGCCAGCATTTCGAGCAGGTCGGTGGATGCCAGCCCGCCGAGGATGACCGTCTCCGGGTCGAACAGGTTCTCGATGACGGCGACGGCGTTGTGAAAGATCGGCGCGACTTCGGCCACCCATTCGGCCTCGCTGCCGTTCCAGCGCCGGAGCGCCTCGAGCGACAAATATCTTTCGAGGCAGCCGCTGTTGCCGCAAGGGCAGGCTTCGCCGCCGGGAATGACGGGAATGTGTCCGATCTCGCCGGCATTTCCCCAGGCGCCGCGCAAGGCGCTGCCGTCATGAACCATGACGCCGCCAAGGCCGACGCCGAAATAGAGATAGTAGTATTCGGAAAACTGGGCGCCGAGGCCATAGAGGCGCTCGCCCATGGCGGCCGCGGCCATATCGGTTTCAAAGAAGGCCGGCAATCCGGTGGAGGCCGCCAGCCGTTCGCGCAGCGCCACGTCCTTCCAGCCGGTCATGGTGGTCGGCCCCACGAAACTCATGGACTCCACGTCGAAGGGGCCGGGCAGGGCCATGCCGACGCCCAGCACCCGTCCGCCAGCCCGCAGTCTGGTCAATTCCACCACCATCGCCCCGATCAACTCGAAGGCGTGGTCCGGCGTCGCGTTCGGCGCTTCGCGGTAGATGCTCTCGATCACGTCGCCGCTCAGATTGATCAAGGCGGCGCTGATACCAAGCGGGGTGATGTGGATGCCGACGGCATAGCCGCCCTCGGGGTTGATCCGGAGCGTCGCCGGCGGCAGGCCGCGCCCCTTCGGCTCTTCGCGCAGCGACAGGATGTAGTCCTGATCTTCCAGTTCGCGAACGATGGTCGATACGGTCTGGACGGTGAGGCCGACGCGCCGGGCGATCTCGCCGCGCGCGATCGGCCCGTGCAGGCGGATGGACTCAAGCACGATGCGCCGGTTGTATGGCCGCCCGAACTCCTGATTGGTCCCCCGCAGTGCCATGCCTTGCGCCCCTTAGGAGAGGATAGCTTGGCACCGCTTATTTATTCAGTCAAATGGAATTCAAAAATAAATGATAGTGAAACACAAATCTTGGGAAGGCCGGGTATGGACGTACCCGGTTCAGGACCTGCCCACACGCCGCCCTGGCCGATTGCCGCCATGGCGAAACCTCTTCAATGGTGAGCGAACCCGCGACCGTTGATGACAAAGCATGGAGCAAAGATGATCGAATTGCCGTTTGCCCGCGACGAGTACCGACAGCGGCTTCGCAAGATCCGCACCGAGATGGCCAAGCGCGGTCTCGAGCTTCTTGTCGTCAACGACGTTGCCAACCAGCATTACATCACCGGTTATGACGGCTGGTCGTTCTACACGCCGCAAATGGTGCTGGTTCCAATCGAGGAGGTCGAGCCGGTCTGGATCGGGCGCGCCATGGATGCGGCCGGCGGTCTTCTGACAGCCTGGATGAAACCGGAAAACGTGGTCGGCTTTCCGGAAGACCATGTCCAGCGAGGCGATCGCCATCCCATGGACTGGATTGCGAACTGGATTGTCGCCAAGAGCTGGGGGAGTCGCCGTATCGGCATCGAACTCGAAGCCTATTATTTCTCCCCCAAGGCGCACGCCCGGCTTGTCGCCGGACTTCCCAATGCAAAATGGCACGATGCCGACCTGCTGGTGAACTGGATCCGGGCGGTCAAATCGGCGCCGGAGATCGCCTATTTGCGCAAGGCATCGACGCTCGCCGAAGCTGCCGTCACGCGAGCCTTCGAGGTGATCGCGCCGGGCGTTCGCGAATGCGACGCCATCGCCGCCATCCAGGCGGCGCAGATCGCGGGCAGCCCGGATTTTGCCGGCGACATCACAGCACTTCCGCCGACAATCCTCGGTGGCGAGAATGCCTCGGCGCCGCACATCATGTGGAGCGATAGGCGGTTCGGAGAAAACGAGACGATTGCGCTGGAACTTGCCGGTGTTTGCCGCCGCTATGCCGCCGGCCTCGCCAGGACCATGCAGCTTGGCAAGACGCCGACAAATGTCTCGGATACCGCCAAAGCGGTGATCGAGGGCATGGACGCGGTGCTCAACGCGGTCAGGCCGGGAACGACTGCCGAAGCGGTCGAAGCTGCCTGGCGCAAGGTCATCCAGCGTTATGGACTGAAGAAGGAATCGCGCATCGGCTACTCCATCGGCGTCGCCTATCCGCCGGATTGGGGCGAACACACGATCAGCCTCAGGCCGGGCGACAAGACGGTGCTTGAACCGGGCAACGTCGTTCATTCCATCCTTGGCATGTGGATGGACGGCTGGGGCATCGAGGTCAGCGAGACCATCCTGGTCACCGAAACCGGCCACGAGACCCTGACGAAGTTCCCGCGAGAGATCCATGTCAAATCCTGAGGGTTCGGCCACGGCGGGTGGTGTTGCGAAAACCGTGACGACCGATATCGACGCCGGAATTCTCGACCGGATGATCGAGGTCCGTCGCCATCTGCACCGCAATCCCGAGCTTTCGAACCAGGAGGCCGGCACGCAGCGTTACCTCAGGCAGATGCTGGTGGATCAGGGAATCGTCGACATTCGCGACGTCGCCGGCTTTGGCCTTGCCGTCGATATTGTCGGCGCCGGCAGGCCGTCAAATCGAAAGATCGCCATTCGCGCCGACATCGATGCCTTGCCGATCGAGGAGGAGTCCGGTGTCGATTATGCATCGACGAATCCAGGTGTGATGCATGCCTGCGGTCACGACGCCCATGCATCGATGGCTTTCGCGGTGGCCGCGCATCTTCACCAGTCGCGGGACAGTTTTGGCGGTACCGTTCGCCTGATCTTCCAGCCGGCGGAGGAGGACGAACCGTCGGGCGGCAAGCGGGTGGTGGAAGAGGGGCTTCTCGACGACATCGACGCCGCCATCTGCGTCCACGTCGATCCGTACACACCGACCGGCAAGATCGCCGTCGGCTCCGGTCCCTACACTCTGGCCTGTGACACGTTCGATGTGGCCGTCATCGGCTCGGCGGCACACGCGGCGAAACCGCATGAAGGTGTCGATGCGTTGGCCGTGGCTTGCTCCCTGGTGAGCGAATTGCAGAAGATCGTTTCGCGCGAGACCGATCCGTACGATCCGCTGGTGATTTCCGTCACGGCCATCAATGGCGGCAACGCATATAATGTCACCGCCGGCAGGGTCACGTTGAAAGGCACCATCCGCAGCGGCAGCGATGCAACCCGCGAGCGGGCCTGGCACCGCGTTCGTACGATAGCCGCGGGTATGGCGACGAGCCACGGCGCGCGTGTCGAGGTCGACATCCACAAGGGCGAACCCGGCGTCGTCAACGATGTCGAGATGACAGAGCTGATTGCCGCCAGCGCCAAGGCCTGCATCGGTGCCGACAACGTCCTCAACACGCCCGGATGGACGATCGCGGACGACTTTGGCTACTACAGCGAGAAACGTCCTTCGGTCTATTTTCGGCTGGGAATCCGGAACGAGGAGATCGGATCGGTCTTTCCGCTCCATCACGCCCGGTTTCGTATCGACGAGGCCGCGTTGAAGGTCGGCGCGACCACCTTGGTTGCGGCAGCGACGGCGTTTCTGTCGACGGGAGGCCCTTAGTCAGCCATCATGATGGTCATCGGCGCATGGGGCAGGAGCCTGGGATCGCTTACAGATACTGGGCGACCTTCTTGCCGACCGTGAGGAAGCGCAAGGGATCGATCGCTTCGCCATTGTGGCGGACTTCGTAGTGCAGATGCGGGCCGGTCGAGCGGCCGCTGCTACCGGTCTTGCCGATGACGGCGCCGGCGTCCAGTTTCTCGCCGACGGTCACGTCGATCTCGCTGAGATGCCCGTAACGTGTCGCAAAACCATTGCCGTGGTCGACTTCAACCATGCGGCCATAGCCGCCGTTCCAGCCTGCCTTGGTGACGGTGCCGGGCGCCGTGACTTTTGCGGCCATGCCGATCGGCGCCCTGAAATCCATGCCGGAATGCAGGGCGGCGGTGCCAAGGAGAGGGTCGGTGCGCACGCCGAACGGGCTGGTGACGGAGTGACCCGGAGCCGGATTGGTCAGCGGCAGCTGGCGCGCTTCTTTCTTGAGATGGTCGAGCGCGTCCAGCGCTTCGTCCAGCTCCTTGACCTTGCTGTCGAACATCATCGAACTGTCGAGCGGGATCAGCGGTCCGCCGACGTCGCTGTCGCCCTTGCCGAAGTCGCTGTCGACGGGCAGTCCGGCCGCCTCGAGCGCCTGGGTGATGGCATCGGCGCTCTTATAGGCATTGTCGGCAAGCGTGCTGATGCGGGTCAGTTGATCGCTCTCGATGGATTTCAACGACTGGTTGATCGAGACGAAGAGCTTGTCGGCACGATCGGCGGCTGAATCATTGGGCAGCGGATCGGAGCGGGTTGACCACAGCGAGAACGGCCTTGTGTCGCCGGCGCCGAGATCGGCGCTCAGGCTGGCGACCGCATAATTCCGCGCGGGCTCTTTGATGCTGCCGGTCACTTCGGCGCGTTTGTCCGGCTTC
This sequence comes from Mesorhizobium sp. M7A.F.Ca.CA.001.08.2.1, assembly GCF_003998455.1. Taxonomy (NCBI): domain Bacteria; kingdom Pseudomonadati; phylum Pseudomonadota; class Alphaproteobacteria; order Hyphomicrobiales; family Phyllobacteriaceae; genus Mesorhizobium; species Mesorhizobium sp. M7A.F.Ca.CA.001.08.2.1. The sequence continues at coordinate 8,545 of NZ_RZPW01000144.1, forward strand.
GCAGCCGCTGCCGGATCTTCGGCCGGCGCTGCGCCGACTTCGCTCTCGGCGCGTTCGAGCAGCGGACCAAGGCGGCCATGACGCTGGCTCAGCTGGCTCTGGCGTTCAAGCAGTTCGCTGACCTTGGTTTCCATCAGCTGCTGGTCGAGCAACTGCCGGCTGGTGATGCGGTCGACCTGGGCGCGAAGCGCCGAAATGCGATCTTCATAGGCTTGCTGCATGCGCGCCTGACGCGCCGTTGTGGCGCCGATCAAATCGTCGCGCAGCACGAGATAGGAGGTGGCCATGAGGTAGCCGACGGCAATGGCGGCCAGCGCCGAGCCGATAAAGGCCGCCAGCCACGGTCGGATCGTAAAATGCCTGATCTCGTTGCCCCGGGCGATGATGACCGTATGGGGCTCCTTACGCTTGCCGAAGACTGCGGACTGACCGGTTGCGTTCACGGGACCAAGCTTTCGTTTACGACACCACGACAGCTTGATTACACATTATTAGGGTTAACAAAGGCTTGCAGCGATAGCTTGCTCACAGCGATTGCCCGCCAGGCGTGCGTAAGGTTGCAAGGGAACCTGGGCCAGCCTCGCCGGCAAACCTCAAAGCGCTCGAACGGCCTCGAGTACCTCTTCGGCATGGCCCTTGACGCGGACCTTGCGCCAAATCCTGGCGATCCGTCCGTCGCGGCCGATCAGGAAGGTCGCGCGCTCGACGCCCATATACTTGCGGCCATACATCGATTTCTCGACCCACAGATGGTAGGCCTCGATCACTTTGCGCTCCTCGTCGGCGGCGAGGTCGATGGTGAGATTGTATTTCGACTTGAACTTGTCGTGCTTCTTGACGGGGTCGGGCGACAGGCCGATCACCACGGCGCCGGCCTTCTCGAACTCCGGCTTCAACTGCGAGAAGCTGATCGCCTCCTGCGTGCAGCTTGTTGTGTCGTCCTGCGGATAGAAATAGAGCACGATGGGCTTGCCGGACGATGCGGCAAGGCTGACCGATCCGCCGCCGTCCCGCGGCAGGTCAAATTGCGGCGCAAGATCGCCTACGTCGAGGTCAGCCATACCGATGCCCTTGTTTGAGGTTACGCGCGAAGCCACACCGATATAGTGTCGGACGGGGATTCGTCCACGATCGAGTTCGTACAACGGAAAATTGCGTGGATCAGGAGCGACCGCAGCACGAGAAGATCCGGTTCAGGCGTGATGAGATCACCGACCTGGGGACCTTTCCGTCCGCCTGCCGTGTGCCGCCGCTTGGTCAGGCGTCGATCGGACGCGGTTTTCGCATCCTGTCGCGACTGTTCGCCGGTCTGGTCGCTTTCGTGCTGCTGGCCGCCGTGCTCGTTTATCTGGTTGGCGCCTCCGGCATCGGAGCCGACCGGCTTCGCGCCGAGGCGGAAACGGCGCTTGAGAAACTGGCGGGCGTCGATGTCAATGTCGCGGTCGGGCCTGCCCGCATCACGCTCGACGGTTCGAGTTTCATCGCGCTTCAGGTCAGCGACGTCAGCTTGAAGACATCAGACGGCAAGCCGATGGCCGATGCCGGCCGCGTGCGCTTCGGCGTGCGTCTGTTCCCGCTGCTGTGGGGAGATGTGCGGCTGACCAGCGCCAGGATCTCGGATGCC
>NZ_RZPW01001450.1:0-505 GCF_003998455.1 Mesorhizobium sp. M7A.F.Ca.CA.001.08.2.1
GGTCAGCGCTGGTCTCTACGTGTCCGCTTCGGTCGGGGTTGCCGTGGGTGGCGAGGGCGGCAACGGAGGCAATGGTGGAAAGGTAACGGTTCGGGCTGATGGCAACCTGATTGCCGACACCGACGCAGCCGGTTCCGGCGGCATCGTTGCCCAGTCCATCGGCGGCGGCGGCGGCAATGGCGGCCGCGCTGCCACGATTTCGGGTGCAGCCAGCACGGGGGTTAGCGTTTCACTCGGTGTCACTGTTGGCGGCTGGGGTGGCGACGGTGGCAAGAGCGATCTCGTCATCGTCGACAGCGGCATGAATGGCGGCGGCAGCATCGTTACCAAAGGCGCCAACGCGATCGGCATCCTCGCGCAATCGGTGGCCGGCAGCGGCGGCAATGGCGGCGATTCCTGGGGAGCTGCAGGCGGCTTCGGGGTCAACGCCAGCATCAATGCGACGGTCACCATCGGTGGCGGCGGCGGCAAGGGCAACATCAGCGGCGATGTCGCCGTTCACAAC
>NZ_RZPW01001451.1:0-502 GCF_003998455.1 Mesorhizobium sp. M7A.F.Ca.CA.001.08.2.1
GGGGGGGGGGTGCCATTTCACGACTGTTGTAGGAACGGCAAATAGCCCCCGCCTCGACTGACCGGCACGCTAGGGCACATAATTTAAGCCATATCTAATATAGGTTACGCCGTTGCCTGGCACTGTCAAGCCGCGAGCGGCAGGGCTGGCGGCAGGCGCTGCTTGGGATCGCGGTTGAGAGCGCGAGGCTGGGGAGCGAGCCTGATCTCCCCCTCGAGGGGGAGATGTCGCCGAAGGCGACAGAGGGGGCCGCCGCGCGTGGGGCGCTGACCTCTTCTTCGTTCCCGCAGGGGCCCGGCGCTTGATGTGGGGCGACCCCCTCTGGCCTGCCGACCATCTCCCCTCAAGGAGGGAGATTCGCGGCGTCACCGATTTCGCCAATCACCAGCGCCCCAAAAGGAAAAGGCCGGCCAAACGGCCAGCCCCTTTCCACATGCGCAATCTCCGGCCTCAATATACTTCGCCGGCTAACTAACGCTCCTGCTTCAGCCTTCTGCACAGC
>NZ_RZPW01001452.1:0-500 GCF_003998455.1 Mesorhizobium sp. M7A.F.Ca.CA.001.08.2.1
CCCCGGTGTTTCGGCGTGTGGGAGTGGCAATGCGAGAATATTATTCGATCACCGAGTTGACCCGCGAGTTCGACGTGTCGACGCGGACGCTGCGCTTTTACGAGGACGAAGGGCTGGTGCAGCCGGTGCGGCGCGGCCGCACGCGGCTGTTTCGCCCCTCCGACCGGCAGCTCATTCGCCAGATCATGCGCGGCAAAAGGCTTGGCTTCTCGATCAACGAGATTCGCGAAATCATCCAGATGTACAAGGAGCCGCCCGGCGAAGTCGGCCAGCTCAACCTGATGATCAAGCGCATCGAGGAAAAGCGCGAGGATCTCCGGCAGAAACGCCGCGACCTCGAGGAGACGCTGGCTGAACTCGACCAGGCCGAGGAGTCTTGTGTGGAGCGGCTGGTGGAGCTTGGCGTGAATACGTAGGCAGAGAGTTTGAGGGACAGCGCCCCCTCTCTCCTGCCGGACATCTCCCCCACGAAGGGGGAGATGTCCGCTTGAAAGCCAGCT
>NZ_RZPW01001453.1:0-499 GCF_003998455.1 Mesorhizobium sp. M7A.F.Ca.CA.001.08.2.1
GTGGTGACCGGCTTGTGGCACGGCAAGGCTTCCGGCCATAACGGCCAGAGCTTTTCGGTTCGCGATCCGCTCGACCTGCCGCGCTCGCCGCAGGGCGCGCCGGTGATGGTTCAGGCCGGCGCCTCGGATGTCGGCCGCGACCTTGCCGCCCGCACCGCCGATGTGGTGTTCACGGCGGCGCAGACCTTCGAGGAAGCCAAGGCCTTCTATGATGATCTCAAAGGACGTCTGCCGGCCTACGGGCGCGAGCCGGACGACATCAAGATCATGCCGGGCGTCGCACCGGTGGTGGCGGAGACCGAAGCGGAGGCCCGTGAAAAATACGAGGAATTGCAGGAGCTGATCCCCGACGATGTCGGCGTGGCGCTGCTGTCCAGCTATCTCAGCATCTCCGATCTGTGGCGCTATCCGATCGATGGGCCACTGCCGGAACTGCCGGAGAGCGAGGGGATGAAGAGCAGGCAAGCGCTGGTCATCGAGCAATCGCGCCGCGACGGCC
>NZ_RZPW01001454.1:0-496 GCF_003998455.1 Mesorhizobium sp. M7A.F.Ca.CA.001.08.2.1
CATGTACCATTCCTGGGGTTCGCAGAATGCGTGGCTGCGGCAGATCACCAGCCAGAACCGGCTGTTCGTGCATCACCGGACGGCAGCCGGTCTCGGCCTTGTCGATGACGACTGGGTGTGGATCGAAAGCATCAACGGCAGAGTGAAGGGGCAGATCAAGCTGATCGACGGGGTGAACGAAAGCACGGTCTGGACCTGGAACGCCATCGGCAAAAGGCGCGGCAGCTGGGGGCTGAAGGACGACGCGGCCGAGAGCAATCGCGGCTTCCTGCTCAACCATATCATCGGCGACCAGACCTCGGCTGACGCTCAGGGCAAACGCTATTCGAATTCCGATCCGGTGACCGGCCAGGCTGCGTGGTTCGACCTGCGCGTGCGCATCGTCAAATGCGCAGCCGAAGAAGCCGGGTTCACCGAGCCGCAGTTCCAGCGTTTCCTGCAGCCGCCGCATTTCGAACCCTCGCCCGACAGACTGACTTTCGGCGCCGAATTCCGC
>NZ_RZPW01001455.1:0-496 GCF_003998455.1 Mesorhizobium sp. M7A.F.Ca.CA.001.08.2.1
TTGGTGGTCAACCCTTGGGAGGAGGTAAGGGGTGACCGTATTCGTCAAGGTCGGGGAGGAGGTCGACCCTGGCGAAATTCTGTCTAGATCGCCTGGCGGGCGATGATCTTGATTTCGTCGCGGACGATACCGAGATCATGCAGCTGGCGGTTCGAAAGGCGACCCAGCTCGGTAACCGTCTCGCGATAAACGCGCCAGTTACGATAGTTGCGGATCAGGTTCATTGTCGTTCTCTTTTTCAAAACTGGTTCGGACCATTCGCGGTCCGAAGAATTAGACCGCCTTGCGAGCGACGTAAGGAATGTCGCTGCGGCTGATGCCGAGGTCGGTCAGTTCACGGTTGCTCAGGCGGCTCAGCTCGGACACGGTGTCCCTGTAGCGGCGCCAGTTGCGGTAGTTGCGGATCAGGTTCATGGTAGTTCTCGTTTCGTCTTTCTTGCGGATCATTCCGTTTGTGTACGAACTATAAATAGGCGGACCCATATCGATTTAAAAG
>NZ_RZPW01001456.1:0-495 GCF_003998455.1 Mesorhizobium sp. M7A.F.Ca.CA.001.08.2.1
GCCCCATTTGGTCCGCGTCAGCGCGTAGTGCATCGATATGACCAGGCCGACGAACAGGCCGAACATCCACGGAATGCCGCGCGCCTGATTGAGATAGAAGACGATGAGCTCGAGAATGACCGTAATCACCACCGCGCGCGTGACGAGCCCGCCGGTCGACGGCGCCGACAGGTTCGCGGCGCGGCGGCGCGCGACGGTGCGCAGGCCGGTGATCAGCATGACGATGCCCGGCACGGCCGCCAGAGCGAACGAGACGAGTTTGGGCATCATCAGCAACTGGCCGAAATTCACCAGGTTCGAGCCGTAGGGCAGGTTGATCGAGCCGGTCGAGCCGAGGATGTAGAGCTGCAGGCCAAGCACCGCCAGCAAGCCGGCCAGCGTCGAGACGAAGCTCGGCATGCCGAGCCGGTTGAACAGCAGCGCATAAAGGGCGCCGATGAAGCCGCCGACGGCAACAGCGGCCAGAATCGCGAGCGCCACCGGCCAGCCCTGGTT
>NZ_RZPW01001457.1:0-485 GCF_003998455.1 Mesorhizobium sp. M7A.F.Ca.CA.001.08.2.1
CCTCCGACATCGCTGAGTCGCTTGGTCTGAAGTCCAACAACGGCGCACTGGTTTCCAGTGCCCAGGACGATGGTCCCGGCAAGAAGGCGGGCATCACGGCCGGTGACGTGATCACCCAGGTCAACGGCAAGGACGTCGCTTCGCCGAAGGAACTGGCACGGCTGATCGGCGCCTACTCGCCTGGCAAGTCGGTTGACGTCACCGTGTGGCGCGACGGCAAGAGCCAGACGGTCAAGGTCGATCTCGGCAAACTGCCCTCGAGCGACAAGCAGGCCTCTGTCGACCAGTCGCAGCCTGCCGCTCCGGCAAAGCCCGACACGCTGGCCGATCTCGGCCTGACCGTCACCAAGTCCGAAAACGGCAAGGGGCTGGTGGTGACCGACGTCGATCCCGACAGCGATGCTGCCGATCGCGGCATCCAGCCGGGCGACGTCATCACATCGGTCAATTCGACCGAAGTGAACGGCACCGACGACGTCACCAAG
>NZ_RZPW01001458.1:0-474 GCF_003998455.1 Mesorhizobium sp. M7A.F.Ca.CA.001.08.2.1
GACCCCGATGCCATTCCCCGGCGGCACGGCGCTGCGCGGTCCGCTCTATGTGCTGGGCATGCTGTGGTATGCCATGCGGGATCGCATCAAGCATTGAGGGTCGGCGGGGCGGCGGCGAATTGCAAAACGCCGCGATCCTTCGCGCCCCCCTCAGTCCTGCCGGACATCCCCCCTCAAGGGGGGAGATTGGCAGATTGGTGGCTTCGCCCATTCCTGCGTCGTTGGAGATTGGCGAAAGCCGGCGTGACGTCCGATCTCCCCCCAAGAGGGGGAGATGCCCGGCAGGGCAGAGGGGGGCGCTGTCCCGCCGACGGTGAAGGTTGTTGGAGAAGGCCTCTTAAACCACAAAAAAATCTTCAATCCGCTGCCTGGCCTCCAGCAGCACCGGCAGAATCTCCCGTTCCATCTCCGCGACCGAAAACCGCGCCGACTGCGTCGAGACGTTGATGGCCGCGACCGTGCGCTCTGCCCGGT
>NZ_RZPW01001459.1:0-472 GCF_003998455.1 Mesorhizobium sp. M7A.F.Ca.CA.001.08.2.1
GTCATTGGGGGATCATTCGGTTCGTTTGTCGGCGCGGCTAAGATATATCCTATCTACTTAGGCAGGATGCGCCACCCGCGCAAATGCCAAAGCCGCCCCGGTGGGATGGCAGCCGCTTGCCGCGCCGTTTCCAAGCAACGAATCCCTACCGCTTCAGCACGTCGGCCCATTCCTGATGGCGGCGGAACTGGGCGTTGGCGAACGGGCAGAGCGGGATGATCTTCTTGCCCGCCGCACGCGCATCCTCGACGGCGCGGGTGACAAGCCGAAGCCCGGCACCCTGGCCGCGAAAGACGTCCGGCACTTCGGTGTGGTCGATGATGATCTGGTGCTCACCGATCTTGGTGAAAGTCATCTCGGCCTCGGCGCCATCGGGTCCACGCAGGACGTAGCGGCCCTTGGAACCGCGATCCTCAAGTTCGATCTCAGGCAGTTGGTCAGGCATTGCTATGCTCCTTGGGCAGTATCGGCA
>NZ_RZPW01000145.1:0-10118 GCF_003998455.1 Mesorhizobium sp. M7A.F.Ca.CA.001.08.2.1
TTGCGACCGTCTCCAGATCAATGCCGCGTCCGCCGGCTGCGGCATGCCCCAGCATCAACGCCGTTCCCGATGGCGCATCGACCTTGTGGCGATGATGCGCCTCGACAATCTCCACGTCCCAGTCATCGGGGTCGAGTGCCCGCGCCGCCTGCTCGACCAGTCCGACCAGCATGTTGAGCCCGAGTGAAAAGCTGCCGGAGCGCACGATGGCAATCGTTTTCGCGGCGTCGGCGATCGCAGCCAATTCAGTCGCATCGAAACCGGTCGATCCGATGACCAGGGCCGGCCCGCCGCGCTCGGCGCAAATCCTGGCCAGGTCGACCGAGGCCGCCGGCGTCGTGAAGTCGATGACCACATCGGCCATGGCAAGCGCCTCCTCGCGGCTGACCAGCCCATCGCCGACAGCGCCGGGCCGATGGAACCGCGCAGCGAGCGCCAGCCGTGGATCGACCCGCACGGCGTCCGTCATCTGGCGGCCCATGCGGCCGAGCGCGCCGGCGATGGCGATCCTGATCGGCGGCTGCGGCATGGCCTCGGCTATTTCCACATGCCGCGCATGCGCGCGCCGATGTCGACGCGCACCTCCGGCCGGGCTGCCCTGCCCTGTGCTGCCTGTGCGCTCGGCCACGACACCTGCTGGAATGCGGCAAGGATCGAAGCCGGGATGAAACGGGTGCGCGAGGCATAGAGATGGCGGTCGCCGCGCGCCGCCTGGCCATGTGGAAAGAAACGCTGCGGCATGACCAGGTTGAGATTGTCCTTGGCCCGCGTCATTGCCACGTAGAGCAGCCGGCGCTCCTCCTCGATGTCTTCCTTGGTGCCGACGCCGAGATCGGCCGGGATGCAGCCGTCGACGGTGTTGAGCACGAAGACGTTCTTCCACTCCTGGCCCTTGGCCGAGTGGATGGTCGACAGGATCAGATAATCCTCGTCGCGATGCGGCGGCCCAGCCTGGTCGCTGGTGGCGTCCGGCGGATCGAGCGTCAGTTCGGTCAGGAAGCGCTCGCGCGAGGCATAGCCCGAGCCGATCTGCTCAAGTTGCAACAGGTCGGCCCGGCGCGTCGTCGCGTCCTCGTGGATGCGTTCCAGATGCGGCTCGTACCACAGCCTGATCTGTTCGAGGTCGGCCGGCCATCTGGCGGCGGCGCGCAGGCCGGAATAGAGCGAGACGAAGCCAGGCCAGTCATCGGCAGCGCGTTGCGGCGGACGCCAGCCGGCCAGCCCCATGGCCTCGTCCAGCGCCGTCGTCATGGTCTCGACGATCTGCGCGGCGGCCGAAGGGCCGATGCCAGGCAAGAGTTGCAATACGCGAAAACCGGCGACACGGTCGCGCGGATTTTCGGCAAAGCGCAGCACCGCCAGCACATCCTTGACATGGGCGGCATCGAGAAACTTCAGGCCTCCGAATTTGACGAAGGGAATGTTGCGCCGCGTCAGTTCGATCTCCAGCGGCCCGCTGTGATGCGAGGCGCGAAACAGCACCGCCTGGGATTTCAGCGCTGTGCCCGCCTCGCGCTCGGCCAGGATGGTGTCGCAGACGAAATTGGCCTGCTCGACTTCGTCGCGCACGGTCACCAGTTTTGGCCTGTCGCTGGATTTGCGCTCCGACCACAGGTTTTTGGTGAAGCGCTCCGAGGCTTCGCCGATCACCGCGTTGGCGGCAGCAAGGATGGTCTCGGTCGAGCGGTAATTGCGCTCCAGCATCACCACGTCGGCGGCTTGCGCGAACTGATTGGGGAAGTCGAGGATGTTGCGAACCTCGGCGGCGCGGAACGAATAGATCGATTGCGCATCGTCGCCCACCACCGTTAGCCCGGCGCCGTCGGGTTTCAGCGCCATGAGGATCGAAGCCTGCAGGCGATTTGTGTCCTGGTATTCGTCGACCAGCACATGGTCGAAACGCCCGCCCAGATGCGCCGCTATCTCGGGCTCCGCCGCCATCTGCGCCCAGTAGAGCAGCAAATCGTCGTAATCGAGCACGTTTTGCGCCTGCTTGGCCTCGACATAACCGGCGAACAATTCTTTCAGCTGCTCCGCCCAGCCGGCGCACCAGGGAAAGGCGGAACCCAACACCTCGTTGAGCGGCGCCTGCGCGTTGACGGCGCGCGAATAGATGGCAAGGCAAGTGCCCTTGGTGGGGAAGCGCGCTTCCGTCTTCGAGAAGCCGAGCTCGTGGCGGACCAGGTTCATCAGGTCCGCGGAATCCTCGCGGTCATGGATGGTGAAGGCCGGGTCGAGACCGATCTCCAGCGCATAGTCGCGCAACAGCCGCGCGCCGATGCCGTGAAAGGTGCCGGCCCAGGTCAGCGCATCGGTGATGACGGCTGCATCGCGGCCGAGCACCTCGCCGGCAATACGCTCGACGCGCCTGGCCATTTCGGATGCGGCGCGGCGCGAAAACGTCATCAGCAGGATGCGGCGCGGGTCGGCGCCCTTGACGATCAGATGAGCGACGCGATGCGCCAGCGTGTTGGTCTTGCCAGATCCGGCGCCGGCAATGACCAGCAACGGGCCGGCGATCTGACCGGCGCCGTGCTCGACGGCCTGGCGCTGGGCATCGTTCAGCCGCGCGAGATAGGCAGGCTGGACGGTCGGTTCCCGAAAGGTCGAATCAGCGGTGGCGAGGTTCATCGCCCATCAAGCATCGTTTCTGCTTTGTTCGCAACATCGATGCGGGCACACCTAACCCATGCAGGACTGGGGCCGGTCTGAAGAGAAGGGATCGCGGCTAGCGTTGCGGATCGACACCCATGTCGGCCGACTGCCGTCGCAAGGTCTCGCGATCGGGTTGCGACGGCGGCAACAGCAGCGGGTCGACCGTATCGGGCACGTTTTCGACCATCTTCCTGGCGATGCGATAAGTGACATAGGCGAAGGCGCCGGCGACGAGCAGACGGAACATGGTGCAACACTCCTTTGGAGCAGAACCAACCGTAGAAACAGCCTTTGGTTCCCTTGCCAATCGTCCACGCGCGCAGTCGAAGATGGAGGGCGGTTTCGCCGGCGCTCCCGATGCATTCTCGAGGCAACCGGAGGCGGAACTTGGCCTTTGCGAGGCTCGCGTGCTGCCGCAACCCGCTGTGGCGTCCCGGACGAACTTTTGGAGAAGAAGGCCGGCGCCGCTTGGGAGGAGTGAAGCGCCGGCCAAGCGGATAATTAGGTCCGCCGCACAGTAAGGCTAGCTGAGTCTTTCCCTTGCGTCATCGGAACATTGTTTTTGTTAACAGCGTATCTGCCCGCGACTCTACCCATATCCGGCTCGCGATACGCATGTTTGACAATCGTGACGCCGCGATCATCTCCCGGCCGCGAGCCTTTGCCTGACCAGCGCGACATGGAAATTCGTGCCGAACAACAGCCCCTCATCGTCGAAGTCGTAGCTGGAATTGTGCAGCGGCGCCGAACCCTCGCCATTGCCGAGGAAGGCGAAGCAGCCCGGCACACGGTCGAGGAAGCGGGCGAAATCCTCGGAGGCGGTCATCGGCTCGCGGGCGACGGCGATGTTGCCGGGTTCGAAGACGCCTCTGGCGGCGGCGAATGCGGCATCGACCAGTTCGGCATCGTTGCGCAGCGGCACGAACTCCCTGCTGTACTTGACCTCGGCGGTGACATTGTAGGCGGCGGCGATGCCCTCGGCGATAATGCGCATCTGCCGCTCGATCTCGGCGCTGACCTCGGGACGGAAGCTGCGCGCATCGCCGAGGATGCGGGCAAGACCGGGCAGAGCGTTGCGGGTGCCGTCGGTGATCAGCTCGGTCACCGAAACCACGGATATGTCGGCCGGACTCAGCCGGCGCGAGACGATGGTCTGCAGATTGGTTACCAGCGCGCAGGCGGCGACCAGCGTTTCGTTGCCCGCATGCGGCCGCGCGGCATGGCCGCCGAGCCCTTTGAGCACGATCTCGAAGTTGTCCTCGGCCGACATTATGGGTCCGGCACAGGTCTCGAAATGCCCGATCGGCAGGCCGGGCATGTTGTGCAGGCCAAAGATCTCGTCGAAGGGAAAGCGCTGCATCAGCCCATCGTCGAGCATGGCGAGCGCACCCCTGCCCCATTCCTCGGCCGGTTGGAAGACGAAGCGCACGATGCCGTCGAAACCGCCCTCACCGGCCAGCAGCTTTGCCGCGCCGAGCAGCATGGTGGTGTGGCCGTCATGGCCGCAGGCATGCATGATGCCGGGATTGCCGGACCGGTAAGATGCGTCCGATTGTTCTGATATGCGCAGCGCATCCATGTCGGCCCTCAGCGCAATCGCCCGGTTGCCGCTGCCGCGCTTCAGCGTGCCGACGACACCGGTGCCGCCGACGCCTTCGGTGACATCGTCCAACCCAAATTCGCGCAGTTTGGCGGCGACGAAGGCTGCGGTACGCTTCTCCTCGAAACCGAATTCGGGATGCGCATGCAGATCGCGCCGCCAGAAAATCATCTCCTGCTTCAGCGCGTCGCGATCGAGTTCAGACATTCTTCTGCCCCTTCTGCTTCTGCCCCTTCTGACCTACTTTGCCAGTTGCGCGGCCACATCAAGCAGGATGTTGGCGCCGGCAACAAGCTCGGCGTCATCGGTGTGTTCGCGCGGACTGTGACTGATGCCGCCAACGCTCGGCACGAAGATCATCGCCGCAGGCGCGATACGCGCCAGCATCTGCGCGTCGTGGCCGGCGCCTGATGTCATGCGCCTGACCCCGAGGCCACGGCGTTTCGCGGCGGCCTCGATTTGTTCGACGATGCGCAGGTCGAAGATCACCGGTTCGAAGCGGGCCAGTTGCTCGACCGAAACCGTCACGTTCTCAGCGGCGGCAAGCTGCTCGAGATAGGCGGCAAGCGCCGCTTCCGCCGCCTGCAGGCGCTGTTCGTCGGGATCGCGCAGATCGACGGTGAAGACCGCGCGCGAAGGGATGACATTGATGGCATTCGGCTCGAAGCGGATCGTGCCGACGGTGGCGACGGTCGGCGCGTTCGAGGCTTTGGTCCGGTCGAGCAGGAAGGTGATGACCCGGGCGGCGGCGTGGCCGGCATCGTTGCGCATCGACATCGGCGTGGTGCCGGCATGGTTGGCGACGCCGTCGATGGTGATGCGCTGCCAGGAGATGCCTTGCAGATTCTCCACCGCGCCGACCGGCAAGCCTTCGCGCTCCAGCACCGGCCCTTGCTCAATATGCAGTTCGAGATAGGCGTGCGGCGTGAGGAAGCCGGGCTCCCGGTCGCCGGCATAGCCGATGCGGGCAAGCTCCTGCCCGAGCACGCTGCCGTCGGTGCCGACGGCCGCCAGCACCGTTTCGGCATCGATGCCGCCGGCGTGGACCAGCGAGCCCATCATGTCGGGTGTGTAGCGTACGCCCTCCTCATTGGTGAAAGCGGCGACCGCGACCGGGCGCGACGGCGAAAAGCCCGTCGCCTTGAGCGTCTCGATCACTTCCAGCCCGGCAAGCACCCCGTAGCAGCCGTCATAAATGCCGGCATCGATGACGGTATCGATGTGCGAGCCGATGAGCAGCGGCGCTTGCCCGGTAATTTCCGGGTTTTGCCAGATGCCGAAAATGTTGCCGACCCGGTCGATGGCGACATCGAGCCCGGCCTGCCGAAGCCAGCCGACGAAGAGGTCGCGGCCCTGCCTGTCGGTGTCTGAGGCGGCCAGCCGGGTCAGCCTGCCCTCGCCATCCCGGCCAACAGCGCCGAGTTCGCGAATGCGGCCGAGCAGGCGCTGCGCATCGATGGCGATCATGCCGTTGCCTCGGCTGTCATCTTGCCTTCCAGCACATCGGTCGGGCTCATGCCAACCAGTTCGGCGTAGCGATGCGGGTCGGTGGCGCCTTCGGTGTTGATCACCAGCACCCGCGATTTGCCGTCAAGTCCAAGATCGGCCCGGTTGTCGGCCACCGCCCGGATCAGCCCGGCAAGGCCGACACCACCGCTTTCGCCGGCGACCATCACCGGGTCACCGCCGGCCGGCCAGGCCAGCCGCCGCATCACCGCGATGGCCTCGTCCTCATCCACCGTCATGAAGGCGTCGGCGGCGCGCGCCAGCACCCGCCAGGCGACCGGCGAGGCTTCGTAACATTCAAGCATGGCCATCACCGTCGGCTGGCCGTGCGCGACCTTGACCGGGCGCCCGACCTGGGCGGCTGCAAAAACACAAGCGGCACGCGCCGGCTCGACCACGATGAAGGTCGGCCTGGCGTCACCGAGCACGGTGGCCAGATGACCGGCCAGCGCGGCGGCAATGCCGCCGACACCGGCCTGCACGAAGACGTGGGTCGGCGTCCGAGGGAGTTGGCGCAAGGCTTCGCGTACGATCGCGGTATAGCCCTGCATGACCAGGCCGGGAATGCGCTCATAGCCCGGCCACGAGGTGTCGGAGACCACAGTCCAGTCCTTGTCGGCCGAAACCTGGGCAGCTTGCCTGACCGAATCGTCATAATTGCCGTGGACGCGGATCATCTCGGCGCCATAGCGGGCGATCGCCGCGATGCGCTCCTCGCTGACGCCGGCGTGGACGAAGATCGCCGCCCGCGCGCCGACGAGTTGCGCGCCTTGCGCGACGGAGCGGCCATGGTTGCCGTCGGTCGCACAGGCAAATGTCATCGCCGCGGCGACCGCCCGCACATCAGGCCGATCGAGATCGGCCACATCGAGGAGCCGGCCAAGGCGACTGCCGGCCTCCTCCAGCACCAGGCGGAAGACGGCATAGGCGCCGCCAAGCGCCTTGAAGCTGCCGAGGCCGAGGCGAAAGCCCTCATCCTTGGTATGGATGGCGCCCAGTCCGAATTCGCTGGCGAGCGCCGGCAGCGCATGCAGCGGCGTCATCCGGTGATTGTCGCGGTGGCTGAGAAAACGCTCGACCGTGTCGGCTCCGGCCACGCCAAGGGTTTCGGCATCGATCGGATCGAGCGGCCGGCGGTGCGATGCGTTGCGGTTGAGCAGGAACATTGGCCGGTCCCGTTGGTCAGCGAGAACATATTGCAGGAGCAACGCAAAGAGCGCTGTAATATGGTCTCTTAAATGCAAGTTTGTTTCGTCCAGGATATTCCATTGCCTGCATTGCCGTCCTCGCTCGATAGTTTCGATCTCGCCATCCTTGCCATCCTGCAGCGCGACAACACGACGCCGCAGCGGTTGATCGGCGAGGCGGTGAACCTGTCGGCGCCGGCGGTGCAGCGCCGCATCAAGCGCATGGAGCAGACCGGCGTTATTGCCGGCAATGTCGCTGTCGTCGAGCCGGCAGCGGTCGGCCAACCCATCACCATCTTCGTCGAGGTGGAACTCGAGAGCGAACGCGCCGAACTGATCGACGCGGCCAAGCGGCAGTTCTCGGCGACCCCTGAAGTCCAGCAATGCTACTATGTCACCGGCGAGGCCGATTTCATCCTGGTCATCGCAGTGGCCGACATGGGCGCCTATGAGGCGCTGACGCGAAAACTGTTCTTCGACAGCAACAATGTCCGCAAATTCCGCACGTTCGTTGCCATGGACCGGGTCAAGGTAGGGTTGACGGTGCCTTTGCCTGTCTAAATATTTGTCGCGCGGCAGGCCTTTACTTTCCCACCATGTTTTTGACATTCTCGGGCTGTGAATTCTGCCGCGGAGGCGCGCTTGGACGACACCACCCCAGTTGCGATCATCGGTGCCGGGCCGGCGGGCCTGGCCATTGCCGCGTGCCTGCGGCAGAGCGGGCAGGATTTCGTCCTGCTGGAAAAGGAGCAGCAGGCCGCACCCGCCTGGCGACGCCACTATGAGCGCGTCCATTTGCACACGGCCAAGCGCTTTTCCTCGCTGCCCTTCGCGCCCTTTCCCAGGGACTATCCGCGTTATGTGCCGCGCGATCTCTTCGTCGACTATCTCGATGCCTATGCGCAACGTTTCGATCTGAGGCCGCGATTTGGAGAAACAGTGCGGGCGATCACCCGGCGGGGCAGAAGCTGGCTCGTGGATACGACGACCGGCCCCTTGCATGCTTCAAACGTTGTGATTGCATCTGGCAACAACGCAGAGCCGCTGATGCCCGGATTTGCCGGCGCCGATACCTTCAAGGGCCGAAAGCTGCATAGCGCCGACTATCGCAACGCAATGCCTTTCGCCGGCCGGCCGGTGCTGATCGTCGGCATGGGCAATACCGGCGCCGAGATTGCGCTCGATCTGGTGGAAGGCGGTGCGCGGCCGACGATTTCGGTGCGCGGCGGCGTTCATATCGTACCGCGCGAACTGCTTGGCGTGCCCATCCAGATGATCGGCATGGCGGCGCGCCTGATGCCGCAGCGCATCAACGATGCCTTGTTTCCCATCATCCTCGATCTGGCGTTGGGCAGGCTCGGGAAATATGGGCTCAGGCGGCCGCAGCAAGGAATGCTGCAGCAGATCGCGCTCTCGTCGCGCATTCCGACGATCGATATTGGCACGGTGCGCAAAATACGCGAAGGCGCGATCAAGGTCGCACCCGACATTGCCGAGATCACCGAACAAGGCGCCCGTTTTACCGACGGCAGGCATGGCGAGTTCGACGCGATCATCTTCGCCACAGGCTTCCGGCCCGGCTACGCCAAATTGCTGGAGCCCGGTGTTCAGCCAGAGCGCAGCGGCGTCAATGCGAGGGCTTCAGAGCTTGGCCTCTATCTCATCGGCTTTCACAATCCGGTCACCGGATTGCTGCGCGAAATCTCGATCGAGGCCGAGCAGATCGCCGACGACATCAGTCTTAGGCGAAACCGAAAGAAGGTGGCCGAAGCCCTGCCGGTATAATTTGACGCGAGAGCATCTGAGTTCTCTCACCTTGCCGCGCGCAGCCAGACCTTGTTGTCGTGGAAGGCAGCACCCCCATAGGGTGCAGGCGCGTCGGCGCCGGTCAAAACGTTGATGCCCTCGCCGCGCTCATGGGCGCTGTTTGGCCAGATGCCTTCGGCGATCACCACGCCACGCTTGATGCCGTCGAACAATTTTGCATGCAGCACGACTTCGCCGCGCTGGTTGCCGACCTCGACACGGTCGCCATCGGCCAGCCCAAGTGCCGCGGCATCGTCGGGATGTAGAAGCAGTTCCGGGCGGCCCTCCCTGGCTTTCGACACCGGTGTTTCCGAGAATGTCGAATTGAGGAAGTTGCGCGCCGGCGACGTCGTCAGCCGGAACGGGTGGGCTTCGTCGGCGACCTCGATCAGGTCGACATGGTCGGGGAATTCCGGCAGCCGCGCCACCGGGCCGAACAGGCCCATGCTTTTGGGCGGCCGGTTGGGCGCCGCCTGCCCGGTCCAGTTGGCGCGGAAGCGGAATTTTCCATCCGCGTGGCCAAATCCGTTGATGAAGTGTGCTGCCTCGAAATCCGGCTGCAGGTCGACCCATTTGTCTTGCTTCAAGCTTTCGAAACTGCCCAGCCCGCGCTTGCCCAGGATGATGTCGATATGCTGCTGCTCGGTCAGGCCGAAACCCGGACGGTCGGCGACACCGAGGCGATCAGCCAATTGCTCGATGACGAAGTGGTTGGTGCGCGGTCCCTCCGGCGGCTCGATCAGCTTGGGGCCAAGCGTGATGTGCTGGTTGCCGCCGCCCTTGTAGACATCGTCGTGCTCGAGGAACATCGTGGCCGGCAATACGACGTCGGCAAGCTTGGCCGTGTCGGTCATGAACTGCTCGTGCACGCAGGTAAACAGGTCGTCGCGCAGGAAGCCTTGCGTCACCAACCGCTGCTCCGGCGCGACATTCACCGGATTGGTGTTCTGCATCAGCATCGCCGTCACCGGCGGGCCACCATAGAGCGCATCGCTGGCACCGGTCAGCACCGGGCCGATGCGCGAATGGTCGAGATAGCGGATCGAGGGATCGCGCATCTTGATGCCTTCGAGCACATCCTGGTTGAGCTTGAAGATGCCGGAATTGGAATGGAAGGCGCCGCCGCCCTCATATTGCCAGCTGCCGGTGACAGCCGCGATGCACGAGGCGGCATGCATGTTGACGGCGCCATTGCGCTGGCGTGCAAAACCATAGCCGAGGCGGAAATAGGTCTTCTTGGTCGTGCCGACGAGGCGGGCGAAGGCCTCGATCTCGGCGACCGTCAAGCCGGTGATCCCGGCCGCCCACGCCGGAGTGCGCGTCTCGAGATGGGCTTCCAGCCCTCTCGGGTCGTCGGTGTATTT
>NZ_RZPW01001460.1:0-468 GCF_003998455.1 Mesorhizobium sp. M7A.F.Ca.CA.001.08.2.1
AGATTGTGCAGCGCCTGGTTGAGTTCGCGCAGCGACAACTGGTCGAGATCGAAGACCCGAGGGTCGTGTGCCGCGGTTTTTGAAAGCGTGGTTGCCGGCATGAACTCAATGCTCCCAGAAATAGACGGTTGCGGGCTCGGGTTCCCAGACCCTCGCATTGTCTATGCCGGGCAGTTTGGTCAGCGCGCGATATTCCGAGCCGAAGGCGACATATTGGTCGGTTTCGGCCATCACGGCTGGCTTGCAGGCAATCGGATCGCGCACCACGCCAAAGCCGTTCTTGGTGCCGACGACGAAGGTGAAGAAGCCGTCGAGGTCGGAGAGCGTGCCTTCCAGCGCCTCGCCGAGATTCTTGCCATGCGCCATCTGTGACGAGAGATAGGCGGCAGCAACCTCGGTGTCGTTCTCGGTTTCGAAGGTCATGCCTTCGCGGATCAGTTCGCGGCGGACATTGTTGTGGTTCGACAG
>NZ_RZPW01001461.1:0-465 GCF_003998455.1 Mesorhizobium sp. M7A.F.Ca.CA.001.08.2.1
GCATATGAGGTTCTGAGCGATGTCGGATGCAACCAGCAAGGCTATTGACCGCGCCATGGGGGCGCTTGTCGGCGGAGCGCTGGGCGATGCGCTCGGCATGCCGACGCAGCTTCTGTCGCCGGTTCGCATTGCCGAACTCTACGGCCATGTCGAGGATTTCATCGAGCCTTTCCCGGATCATCCGGTGTCGAAGGGACTGGCCGCCGGCACCATCACCGACGATACCGAGCAGGCGTTGCTGCTCGGCCGCATCCTGGTCGAATCCGGCGACCGTTTCGACCACGCGCGCTGGGTCAATGCGCTGCTCGACTGGGAACGCGAGGTTAAGGCGCGTGGCAGCTATGACCTTTTGGGGCCATCGACCAAACGCGCAATCGATGCCATCAACAATGGTGTGCCGGCTGAGGAAGCGGGGCGCAGCGGCGACACCAATGGTGCGGCGATGCGTATCGCGCCGGTCGGCAT
>NZ_RZPW01001462.1:0-463 GCF_003998455.1 Mesorhizobium sp. M7A.F.Ca.CA.001.08.2.1
GCGATGAACCGTCTCGTGCAGCAGCGTGAACAGGAACACGATGAGGAGACCTTGCGGCAGCATCAGCAGCGGCCAGAACGGCACTTTGGCGGCGATCAGCGATCCGAGGATCACGATCGCACCCCAATGAGCGGCAAGCTGAACGAGGCCCGCGGCATCAGACTTGGCGGTCAGCCGGTTGCGCTCCTCCTGCGTCAACGATGAAATTACGTCGCGATGATCCACGGGCTTCGATCCAGGCTGGGATTTGATAGAATCCACTGTAGCGCATGAAAAACCTTTCCAAAAATGACGATTTCTGCGATTTAGATAAGCTGAACTTATCTATTCGGTGATCATGGCCGTACTTCCCTCTCTCAAAGGACTTCAGGCTTTCGAGGCTGCGGCCCGTACAGGCAGCTTTGCGGGGGCGGCGGAAGAGCTTTCTGTATCCGCCGCCCCCGCAAAGCTGCCTGTACCTGTC
>NZ_RZPW01001463.1:0-462 GCF_003998455.1 Mesorhizobium sp. M7A.F.Ca.CA.001.08.2.1
GAAGTCATGGCAGCGGGTTGGACTTCGATCGAGATAGCCGAGGCCATCGAGCATCCGGCCGTGGCCGACCGTCGTGGACGCGATGAAAACGCTGCTCTAGATCCTGCTGCGACGAAGCCCAAAGGCGCGACCGACTGAGACGCAGAGCAGAATTCCCGCAGGCGACAGGACGAATATCCTGACCGCGACAGGATAGCCAGCAGGTCACTGAATGGACGTTTGGAAGTCATGGCAGCGGGTTGGACTTCGATCGAGATAGCCGAGGCCATCGAGCATCCGGCCGTGGCCGACCGTCGTGGGCGCGAGGAAAGCGCCGCTCTAGATCCCTGCTGCTCGCACGAGCATTTTTACCCCAGGGCCGTAAATTTTGCACTGACCTGAGGAACACGCATCTGCAGTCGAAGGTCGGGATGTGCTTGGTGAGGACGACTCCCTCCTTGAAAGGACCAAGCTCTGGTGCGA
>NZ_RZPW01001464.1:0-461 GCF_003998455.1 Mesorhizobium sp. M7A.F.Ca.CA.001.08.2.1
TGCCGCGCGCGACACGCTGGTGCCGGCCCTGCAGCCCGCCAAGGCTGGTTCAGGACTTGAATCGTCGAACCGCTCCAAGGCCTTGTTTGCAAAAAACTCCTGACGGAAGCAGCGGCGGTTCAGATCAGGCGGTGGCCGCCCTCGACATGTAGCGTCGTTCCCGTGGTAAAGCCATTGCCGATCAGAAAGGCGATGGCGTCGGCGATATCATCGGGTTGGCCAATCCGCCCGACCGGCAGCCGCTTGGCCATCGCGGCTAACGTCTCGTCCTTCCTGTCGCCGGCCACTTGCGCCCAGATCGTGGTGTCGACCCAGCCGGGTGACACGGCATTGACGCGGATCGGCGCCAACTCGACCGCCAGCGCCCGCACGAGGCCTTCGAGCGCTGCGTTGACAGCAGCAACGACGGAGCCGCGTGCGGCTGGGCGATAGGCGGCGATACCGGAGACGAAGGTCATGGA
>NZ_RZPW01001465.1:0-459 GCF_003998455.1 Mesorhizobium sp. M7A.F.Ca.CA.001.08.2.1
CCGCAGGATCGAGCAGAGCGAGGAAGAACCCTCGCTCGCTGAATTGGCTGATGCCGCCGGCCGCAGCGCCGGTTATTTCCACCGCATCTTCAAGGCGGTCACCGGATTGACGCCGAAGGACTATGCCGCCGCGCACCGCGCCGCCAGGGTCCGCCAGGGCCTGGAAGACGGCACCAGCGTGACGGCTGCGATCTACGATGCCGGTTTCAATTCGAGCGGGCGTTTTTACGAGAAATCCACTGGCATGCTCGGCATGACGCCGACGCGCTATCGCGCCGGTGGCGCCGACGAAGAGATCCGCTTCGCCGTTGGCGAGACCTCGCTCGGCACCATCCTGGTCGCGTCCAGCCAGAAGGGCGTCGCCTCGATCCTGCTCGGAGACGATCCCGACGCGCTGGTGCGCGACCTGCAGGATCGTTTCCCCAGGGCACGGCTGATCGGTGGCGACCGCGACTACGA
>NZ_RZPW01001466.1:0-459 GCF_003998455.1 Mesorhizobium sp. M7A.F.Ca.CA.001.08.2.1
CGGGATATCAGGCCTGAAGATCTTGCGCGGATGCGGTTCGAATGTCAGCACCAGGGCCGGCACGCCGCGTCGTCCTGCCTCGGCCGAGGCTCGCTCGAGCACCGCCTGATGGCCGCGATGGACGCCATCGAAATTGCCGATCGCCACGACGCCGCCGCGCAGGTCGGCGGGAAGCGGCGCGGTTGCCAGGATGCGCTGGAAGGCTGCCATCGTCACCTACCGAAGTCTGGGAATGACGGCCACCGGACCATAGCCATGCTTTTCCAGGAAGCCCGCCAATCTTGCCGGATCCGGTTGCAGGGCATCGCCATAGTCGCGGGCATGGATACCGCCGGAGACATAAAGAACATCGAAGCCATTGTCGGCGGCGCCCTTCACATCGGTCATCATGCCGTCGCCGATGGCCAGCACCTGGCCGCGCTCGACCGGCTGGCCAAGAATCTCGGCAACCTCCTTCAT
>NZ_RZPW01001467.1:0-458 GCF_003998455.1 Mesorhizobium sp. M7A.F.Ca.CA.001.08.2.1
CTTCAAGGCGCCGCCGATCTCGCCGCCCGCTTTTCCGCCGAAAATCTGCGCTGCTATTCGAACGACGACCTGATCGGCGTCGAGATCGGCGGCGCCTTGAAGAACGTCTTTGCCATTGCCGCAGGTGCCGTCACCGGGGCGGGTCTCGGCGCCAGCGCCCAGGCGGCCATGGTGACGCGCGGCTTTGTCGAATTGCGCCGCATCGGCGCTGCCTTCGGCGCCAGGCCCGAAACGCTGATGGGGCTTTCCGGCCTTGGCGACCTGCTGCTGACCTGCTCGTCCACCCAGTCGCGCAATTTCGCCTATGGGTTGGCGCTCGGGCAAGGCAAGCCGCTTGCCGGATTGCCGCTGGCAGAAGGCGTGCCGACGGCGGCGATCGCAGCCCGCATTGCCACCGAGCGCAACATCGACGCGCCGATCATTGCCGCGGTCGCCGCCATACTGGATGGCACCATCAG
>NZ_RZPW01001468.1:0-453 GCF_003998455.1 Mesorhizobium sp. M7A.F.Ca.CA.001.08.2.1
GATCTGAAGCGTCCTTCGAAGCGCACTGACCTGGAGCGCTATGGCGCGCGCCCTGTGCTAGGGTGGCCGGTCAGCTTTCCGGTCTAGACTGAAGTGCATTGTGGATATGTGTTGCTGCGGTGGCGGCATGGCCAAACGCAACGGCAATTTGATTGAGGCCCTCAGCCACGTCTCCAATGGCATAGAGACCCGCAGTCGACGTTTCGAGGTGTCGGCTGACCAGAACATATCCTTGCGCGTCACACTCTGCACCGAGTGCGACGGCAAGTTCAGAGCGCACATCAGACCCCATTGCGGGGTACACCACATCCAATTCCCGCATTGGCGCACCGTCGGCCATGACAACGCCGAACCCGGTTGCTCGAGCAACAAGATCCTCGACGGTGTCCCAGATTTCGATGCCGCCTGCCGAGGCCATGCCGCGGGCGGCATCGGAAATATCCTCCGGATAGT
>NZ_RZPW01001469.1:0-453 GCF_003998455.1 Mesorhizobium sp. M7A.F.Ca.CA.001.08.2.1
CCAAACACGAGAGTATTGCCGGCGAACAGAAATTGCAGGTGCCCGCCGACCTCGACGCTGCCCACAAGAGCGACGTCGACAAGTTGCAGTCAGCTGCGGCGCCAGTCGATGCAACCTATGCCGACATGCAGAAGACGGCGCATGCCGATGCTGTAAGCATGTTTGAAAGCTACGCCAGGGACGGCGACAATTCCGCTCTCAAGTCGTTTGCAAGCGAGACGTTGCCGACACTCAAGATGCATCAGGAGATGGTTGGCAAGGTCGCGGCTGCCGCTCCTGCCCCCGACAGTTCCGCGCCAGCCGCGTCCGATGCGGCCGCCACAAATTCTGTGGCCCCGGTGCCTGGCGCCAACAGCTTCACCGAGGACCAGGCCAAGAACGCCATCGAGAAGGCGGGCTACTCGGACGTCTCCGCCCTGACGAAGGATGACAAGGGCATCTGGCGTGGAACGG
>NZ_RZPW01000146.1:0-10113 GCF_003998455.1 Mesorhizobium sp. M7A.F.Ca.CA.001.08.2.1
CCGCCGATCCCGAAGGACCGGCGACCAGCTACGAGTTCGACGCCGGCTGGTATGTCTCCTCGACCACCACCGAAACGCCTGACGGCCTCGAAATCGCCCTCGACAAGGACAATTATGCCGCCGGCGAAGTGGCCAAGCTGAAAATCTCGCCGCATTTTGCCGGCGAACTCTTGATCAACATCGGCTCCGACAAGCTGTTGAAGACCATCACGGCGTCAGTGCCGGCCGGCGGCAGCACCGTCGACATTCCGGTCGGCGACGACTGGGGCGCCGGCGCCTATGTCACCGCAACCCTGTTCCGGCCGGGCGATGCGCAGGAGACGCGCATGCCGGCCCGCGCCATCGGCGTGAAATGGCTGAAGGTCGATCCGGGTTCGAAGAAGCTCGCCATCACCTTGACGCCACCGGACAAGACCATGCCGCGCCAGCAGCTGTCGATCCCGGTTTCGGTCGCCGGCGTGCAGGCGGGCAGCAATGCCTATGTCATGGTTGCCGCCGTCGATGTCGGCATCCTCAACCTGACCAGCTACAAGGCGCCGGATCCGGAGAACTGGTTCTTCGGCCAGCGCATGCTGGGCATGGAAATCCGCGACATCTACGGTCGCCTGATCGACGGTTCTCTGGGCAACGCCGGCAAGCTCAGGACCGGCGGCGACGGCGCCAACATGCAGGCGCAAGGCAGCCCGCCGACCGAAAAGCTGGTCGCCTTCTTCTCCGGCGTCGTCGAGCTTGACGCCGACGGCAAGGCGCGGGTCGACTTCGACATCCCGCAGTTCAACGGCACCGTGCGCGTCATGGCCGTCGCCTGGACCAAGGACGCGGTCGGCCACGCCCAGTCCGACGTGATCGTGCGCGATCCCGTGGTCATCACCGCCGGCCTGCCGCGCTTCCTGGCGCCTGGTGACGCCGCCGTTATGCGCCTCGACGTCGCCGACACCGACGGTCCGGCCGGCGACTATGCGTTCTCGATCGAAACGACGGGTGACCTGTCGACGGGCGACAAGCCCCTGCCCCAGAAGCTGACGCTCGCCCAGGGCAAGCGCCAGACGCTGACCGTGCCGCTGATCGCTCAGACGGCCGGCAATGCCTCGCTCACCATCAAGCTTGCCCATGCCGACGGCACCAAGGTCGAGCAGACGCTCTATGTGCCGGTGCGCCCGGCGCAATTACCGGTCACCACCCGCCTGGTGGTCGACCTCAAGGGCGATGGCGGCGCGCTTCGCGTCGACAAGGAGCTGCTCGCGGCAAGCCTGCTCGACGGCGCCTCTGTCAGCGTCGGCGTTTCGCAGGCTGCCGCCTTCGACGTGCCTTCGCTGCTGATGACGCTCGACCGCTACCCCTATGGGTGCGCCGAGCAGACCACCAGCCGCGCCATGCCGCTTCTCTACGTCAATGAATTGGCGTCAGGCATCGGCATGGCCAGCGATCCAGATATCCATGGCCGCATCCAGGACGCCATCTACAAGGTTCTGAGCTACCAGGCCTCGGGCGGCAGCTTCGGCCTGTGGGGCCCGGGCTCCGGCGATCTGTGGCTCGATGCCTATGTCACCGACTTCCTGACCAGGGCACGCGAGCAGAAATACGACGTGCCGAGCCTGGCCATGAACCAGGCGCTCAGCAACCTGCAGAACTCACTCGGCTACGACCAGAGCGTCCAGGACCGGGGCAGCGAGATCGCCTACGCCCTCTACGTTCTGGCCCGCAACAAGAAGGCCTCGATCGGCGACCTGCGCTACTATGCGGACACGCAACTCGAAGCTTTTTCCAGCCCGATGGCCGTTGCCCAGCTGGCGGCAAGCCTGGCGCTCTACGGCGATACACCGCGTGCGGAATCGACGTTCAAGACTGCCCTGCAGTTGGCCAAGTCGACCACCGACTACGACTACTACCGCTCCGACTACGGTTCGCGGCTGCGTGATGGCGCGGCGATGCTGGCGTTGGCGGCGGAATCCAAGCCGGTACCGACAATCGTGCCGGAGCTGATCAAGCTGGTGACCAGGGAACGCGCCGAAGCCCGCTGGACCAGCACCCAGGACGAATCCTGGATGCTGCTGGCGGCCCGCGCGCTGAAAGAAGGCAATGATACGATCACGCTGACCGTCAATGGCGCGGCGCATTCCGGCGGCTACTCCGACCAGGTCGAAGGCTCTGACCTTGTCCACAGCCCGCTGACCATCGCCAACACCGGCAAGACCCCGCTGCAGGCCGTCGTCACCACGGTGGCGTCGCCGGTCCAGCCCCTGCCGGCCGGCGGCGATGGCTTCACCATCAGCCGCACCTACTACAAGCTCGACGGCACCGAGGCCAATGTCACCGAGGCGACGCAGAACGAACGCTATGTCGTCGTGCTCAAGGTCAACGAGCAGAACACATGGCCATCGCGCCTGCTGGTCACCGACCTGTTGCCGGCCGGCTTCGAGATCGACAATCCCGGCCTGGTCTCCAGCGCCCAGTTGACGAACTTCTC
Source organism: Mesorhizobium sp. M7A.F.Ca.CA.001.08.2.1 (assembly GCF_003998455.1). Taxonomy (NCBI): domain Bacteria; kingdom Pseudomonadati; phylum Pseudomonadota; class Alphaproteobacteria; order Hyphomicrobiales; family Phyllobacteriaceae; genus Mesorhizobium; species Mesorhizobium sp. M7A.F.Ca.CA.001.08.2.1. Next base: position 2,468 of record NZ_RZPW01000146.1, read on the forward strand.
GTGGCTGGCGCAGACCGATGCGGCCCATCTCGAATTCCGCGACGACCGTTTCGTCGCGGCATTCAACCCGGCCGACGGCGACCACGACCACAATCTGACCCTCGCCTATGTCGTGCGCGCCGTGACGCCGGGTACCTATGCGCACCCCGCGGCAACGGTGGAAGACATGTATCGGCCGCAATACTCGGCCCGCACCGCCACCGGCATGATGGAGATCAAGGCGCCGTAAGGCGCTGATGGTGATGGACGCGATGAGCAAAGTGCCCCCTCACCCGCCCTCCGCTTCGCTCGGTCGACCTCTCCCCGAGGGGAGAGGAGACGGCCAGCGCTGGCGCCAGTCTCTTCTCCCCACCGGAGAGAAGGCGGCCGCGAAGCGGCCGGATGAGGGGGCATCTTTACTGCCATGAAGATGCTTCGCAAATTCGCTGTTGGAGCGGCAGGGTGCGCCGGCATCCTCGCCCTTTCCGCCGCGTCCCTCTGGGAACTCGACCGCGCCTTCCCGCCCCCGCTTCCAGCCGAACTCACGGTCTCCACCGAAGTCCAGGACCGCGACGGCCAGTTGTTGCGCGCCTTCGCCACGCCGGACGGCTACTGGCGGCTCGAAACCCGGCTCGACCAGGTCGACAAGCAATTCGTCGACATGCTGGTCACGTACGAAGACAAACGTTTCTGGGACCATGAGGGCGTCGACGTGCTGGCGCTGGCGCGCGCCGCCGGCCAGTTCGCCACCAGCGGCCACATCGTTTCCGGCGGCTCGACGCTTTCGATGCAGCTTGCCCGGCTGATCGAGCCGCGCGAAAGCCGCAGCCTCGGCTCCAAGATCAAGCAGATGCTGCGCGCCATCCAGATCGAACGGCGGCTGTCGAAACGCGAAATCCTCGAACGCTACCTCACGCTGGCGCCTTATGGCGGCAATCTGGCAGGCGTGCGCGCCGCCTCGCTGGCCTATTTCGGCAAGGAGCCGAAACGGCTCACCGTTTCCGAATCCGCCCTGCTCGTCGCTCTGCCGCAGCTGCCGGAAAAGCGCCGGCCCGACCGCAATTTGAAGATCGCCCACGCCGCCCGCGACCGGGTGCTGACCCGAATGGTCTCCTCCCGCCTGCTCGGCGAGCGCGAGGCCGCACGGGCCGCCCTCGACGATGTCTCGGACCTGCGCCGCACGCTGCCGGCGCTCGCCGCGCACGCCGCCTATGCGATGTTGCCCAAGGCCGTCCCCGGCCAACCCTTGCAACTGACGATCCGCAAGAGCGTCCAGGAGGGGCTGGAACAGGTGGCGAAGGACGCGGCCACCAAGCTCGGCCCTCGCCTGTCGGTCGCCATGGTGCTGGCCGACTCCCGCACCGGCGACATCCTTGGCGAAGTCGGCTCGGCCAATTTCTTCGACGCCAGCCGCTCCGGCTGGATCGACATGACAAAGATCGTCCGCTCGCCCGGCTCGACGCTGAAGCCGTTCATCTACGGTCTTGCCTTCGAACAGGGCCTGGTGGCGCAGGAGACGCTGATCGATGACAGCCCTGTCGATTTCTCCGGCTACCGGCCGAAGAATTTCGACATGGGCTACCAGGGCGATGTCAGCATCCGGCAAGCGCTGCAACTGTCGCTCAACGTGCCGGCGATCCGCGTGCTCGACGCGGTCGGGCCAACGCGGCTGATGGCGCGCTTCCGCCAGGCCGGCGTCAGCCCCATACTGCCGGTCAACGAGGCGCCGGGCCTGGCCATCGGCCTTGGCGGCGTAGGCGTCACGCTGCGCGACCTCGTCCAGCTCTACACAGGGCTCGCCAATGGCGGCAAGACGCACGCGCTGCATGACGGCACCGAGCCGGCCAATGCCGAGCGCACCAGCGCCACCATCCTCGACGGTCAGGCCAACTGGCAGATCATCGACATACTGTCGGGCGTCAAGCCGCCCGAGGGTGCCCTGCAGCGCGGCATTGCCTACAAGACCGGCACGTCCTACGGCTACCGCGACGCGTGGTCGGTCGGCTTCGACGGCCGCTATGTGCTCGGTGTCTGGGTCGGCCGTCCCGACGCCGGCGCGGTGCCCGGACTGTCCGGTTATGTCTCGGCCGCTCCCATCCTGTTCGACGGTTTTGTCCGCTCGGGCCTGGCCGCCGTCCCCTTGCCGGGCAAGCCGCCCGGACTGTTCAGCCCCAGGCGCGAGGACCTGCCGGTGACGCTCGCCCGCTTCGGCGCCGGGGCGGACGGCCTGGTGCAGGCGACAGTGACCGAACCCGCACCGACCATCATCTTCCCGCCCGACGGCGCCCGCGTCGATCTCGGCACCAATTCGGTCGACGCCTCGCCGCTGGTGCTGAAACTGCAAGGCGGCCGTGCGCCGTTCCGCTGGCTCGCCAACGGCAAGCCGCTGGTGGGCATCGACCGTCGCCGCACCGCGACCTGGCAGCCCGACGGCGCCGGCTATTCGACGCTGACCGTCATCGACGCCGCGGGACGCGCGGCGAGCGTGAAGGTGTTTGTCGAATAGACGGCTGCAAGCGATTCGTGGAATTGGCTTTCCACAGGCTCAGCGGATAGCGGGATACTTCACCCATGCCTGTTCCGAGGCACCCCCCTCTGGCCTGCCGGCGATCTCCCCCGCAAGGAGGGCGATCGGATGTCCTTGCCGCTTTCGCCAGTTATCAATGGTGGGGCAGGACGCCAAAGCTGACAATCTCCCCCCTTGCGGGGGAGATGCCTGGCAAGGCAGAGGGGGGTGCCTCGCGCGATCCTTTCCTGTCGGCAGCCTCAGCACTGGCAGCAACAATCCTTGTCACGGCAATCACCCTCCCTGCTCTCGCTGACCCACTCCCCGCCGGCTTTGTCCGGCTCGCCGATGTCGACCCCTCGATCCGCCAGGACATCCGCTACGCCGGATCGGATAATTTTCTGCACCGCAAGGTGAACGGCTATGGCGCCCCGGTCTGCATCCTCACCGAGGATGCGGCGAAGGCACTCTCCGCTGTCCAGAAAGCGATCGCGGCCAAACGCCTGACCCTGGTGGTGTTCGATTGCTACCGCCCTGCCCGCGCCGTCGCCGACATGGGCGAATGGACAAAACAGGGCGGGCCGCCCGATCCGCAATGGTATCCGGAGGTCAGGCGCAGCGACCTGATCGCCAAGGGCTATGTCGGAGAGTTGTCGACTCATTCACGTGGCTCGACCGTCGACGTCGCCGTCGCCCGGATGGACCGCAGGTCCAGCCCAAACCCGGCCTGCGGCACCGGGGATGCCGACACGCTCGATTTCGGTACCGGTTTCGACTGCTTTGATTCAATGAGCGAAACCGCATACCGCGGCCCTGCCAGTGAAGCGGCGGCAAATCGCAAGATGCTTGTCGAAGCCATGCGCGCCGGCGGCTTCAAGAACTATGCAAGGGAATGGTGGCACTTCACGCTGAAAAGCGAACCGTTCGCCAAACAGCGTTTCGACTTTCCCATCACCGCCGATTGAGGCACCGGATCAAATTCCACACCTTGCCTCGGCACTACCCATTGCTAGATAGGCTGAGTGGCAGGGCCATGGATTCTTCCTTTGGCCGCAAGAGGAAAATATTTCTCCAAAGGACGAAATGGCGCCGAACATTTTCTCAAGAGGGGCAAAAAAGGCAACATTGAATGCATCTAATTTCTACCAATTCGGTAGATTTGGCGCGGGTTCAACGGAGGCAGAAATGACCAAACCTCATTTCAGGAAACTGCTCGGCGCACTGGTCGCCACATCTGTCCAGTTCGGCACGCTCGGTTTCGCGTTTGCCGATACCACCATTCTCAACGTCTCCTACGATCCGACACGCGAGCTCTACAAGGCCTATGACGAAGCTTTCGTCGCCCATTGGAAGGCCGAGACCGGAGAGACGGTCACCGTCCAGCAGTCGCATGGCGGATCGGGCGCCCAGGCCCGCGCCGTGATCGACGGCCTCGACGCCGACGTGGTGACGCTGGCACTCGAAGGCGACATCAATGCCATCGTCTCGAAGTCGAAGAAGATCAATCCGGACTGGCGCACCAAATTCGAAAACAATTCGGCGCCCTACACCTCGACCATCATCTTCCTCGTGCGCAAGGGCAATCCCAAGGGCATTCACGACTGGAGCGACCTCGTCAAGGACGGTGTCCAGGTGATCACGCCCAATCCCAAGACGTCCGGCGGCGCGCGCTGGAACTATCTCGCCGCATGGGCCTACGCCAACGCCAATGACGGCGGCGACGAGACCAAGACCAAGGAGTTCGTCGGCAAGCTCTACGCCAATGCCCCGGTGCTCGACACCGGCGCGCGCGGCTCGACCGTGACCTTCGCGCAAAAGGGTCTCGGCGATGTGCTTATCGCTTGGGAAAACGAGGCCTATCTGGCGCTCGACGAGTTCGGCGCCGACAATTTCGACATCGTCTACCCGCCGACCTCCATCCTGGCAGAACCGCCGGTGGCGGTGGTCGACGCCAATGTCGATGCCAAGGGCACGCGCAAGATCGCCGAAGCCTATCTGAGCTGGCTCTATTCCAAGGAAGCGCAGACGATCATCGCCAAGAACCATTATCGTCCTGCCAAGCCCGATCTGGTGCCGGCCGAGGACCTCGCCAAGCTGCCGCCGATCAAACTTGTAACCATCGACGATCCACAGTTTGGTGGCTGGAAAAAAGCACAGCCTTATCATTTCGGCGATGGTGGTATATTCGACCAGATCTACAAGCCCCAGTAAGCAGTCGATATTCAGGACGACATGACCACAGCACCCGCCCAAGCGGGGTGGCGATTCAGGCAGCCGAGCGTCATTCCGGGTTTCGGATTGACGCTCGGCTTCTCGCTTGCCTACCTCACCCTCATCATTCTCATCCCGCTATCCGGGCTGCTCTGGCGCTCGGCCGCCCTTGGCTGGCCTGAATTCTGGGCGATCGCCACCGATCGCCGCACCATCAATGCGCTGAGAATCAGCTTCGGCACTGCCTTCGTCGCGGCTGCTGTCAACGTCGTCTTCGGCACGCTGGTCGCATGGGTGCTGGTGCGTTACCGCTTCCCCGGCCGCCGCATCGTCGATGCCATGGTCGATCTGCCCTTCGCCTTGCCGACGGCTGTGGCCGGCATCGCGCTGACCACGCTCTACGCGCCGAACGGCTGGATCGGCAAATTGCTGATGCCGCTCGGCATCAAGGTCGCCTATACCCCGCTGGGTATCGTCATCGCGCTGATCTTCATCGGCCTGCCCTTCGTCGTGCGCACCGTGCAGCCGATCATGGAGGAGATCGACAAGGAAGTGGAGGAAGCCGCGGCCACCCTTGGCGCCAATCGTTTCCAGATCATCACCCGCATCCTGTTTCCGGGCCTGGCGCCGGCCATCGTCACCGGCTTCGCGCTCGCCTTCGCGCGCGGCGTCGGCGAATACGGCTCGGTCATCTTCATCGCCGGCAACTTGCCCTACAAATCAGAGATCGCGCCGCTGCTGATCGTCATCCGGCTGGAGGAATACAATTACCCGGCGGCAACCGCGATTGCGGCGATCATGCTCGCTCTGTCATTCATCATGCTTTTGGTCGTCAATCTCGCACAGTCGTGGAGCCGCAAGCGCTATGGCTGATCCGGAGATCAAATCCTACGAACCGCACCATGAAAGCCAATCGGCGGCGGTCACGGAAAGCCGCCCGGCGCGACTGGCCCTGATGGCCGTCGCCTTTGCCTTCCTCGGCATTTTCCTGCTCTTGCCGCTGATCATCGTCTTCAACGAAGCCTTCGCCAAGGGCATCGGTGCCTACACCGAAGCGCTCGGCAATCCCGACACACGCTCGGCGATCCGGCTGACGCTGCTGGTCGCCGCGATCTCGGTACCGCTCAACATTGTGTTCGGCATCTCCGCCGCCTGGGCGATCGCCAAGTTCGAGTTCAAGGGCAAGGCCTTCCTGACCACGCTGATCGACCTTCCCTTCTCGGTCTCCCCGGTCATATCGGGCCTCGTCTATGTGCTTCTGTTCGGCGCCCAGGGGCTGCTCGGCACCTGGCTGAAAGCGCATGGCATCGTCATCCTGTTTGCCGTGCCGGGCATCGTGCTGGCCACAATCTTCGTCACCTTCCCCTTCGTCGCCCGCGAGTTGATCCCGCTGATGCAGGAGCAAGGCAATGGCGACGAGGAGGCAGCGCTTTCGCTTGGCGCCAATGGTTGGCAGACCTTCTGGTACGTGACCTTGCCCAACGTCAAATGGGGGCTGCTCTACGGCGTGCTCCTGTGCAATGCGCGCGCCATGGGCGAGTTCGGCGCAGTCTCGGTGGTGTCGGGCCATATACGCGGCCTGACCAACACCATGCCGCTGCATGTCGAAATCCTCTATAACGAGTACAACGCCGTCGGCGCCTTCGCCGTCGCTTCATTGCTTGCGGGCCTGGCGCTCGTCACGCTGGTCTTGAAAACACTTCTCGAGATGCGCTACGGCGCCGAGATCGCCGCGACGCGCGGACACTGACAGAGGGATTTGCATGGAAGTTCGCGTTGCCAACGTGCGCAAGGAGTTTGACCGGTTTCCGGCCCTCCACGACGTGTCGCTCGACATCAAGTCGGGCGAACTGATCGCGTTGCTGGGGCCGTCCGGCTCCGGCAAGACGACGCTGCTCAGGCTGATCGCCGGACTGGAGCGGCCGACGCGGGGAAATATCTTCTTCGGCGACGAGGACGCCTCGCACAAGTCGATCCAGGATCGCAATGTCGGCTTTGTCTTCCAGCACTATGCGCTGTTCCGGCATATGACGGTGGCGGACAATATCGGCTTCGGCCTGAAGGTCCGGCACGGGCCGTCGCGCCCGCCGGCGCAGGAGATCCGCCGCCGCGCCTCCGAGCTTCTGGACCTTGTCCAGCTGTCGGGGCTGGAAAAGCGCTATCCGGCGCAGCTTTCCGGCGGCCAGCGGCAGCGCGTGGCGCTGGCGCGCGCCATGGCCATCGAACCCAAGGTGCTGCTGCTCGATGAACCGTTCGGCGCGCTTGACGCGCAGGTGCGCCGGGAATTGCGCCGCTGGCTGCGCGAAATCCATGACGCCACCGGCCACACCACCGTCTTCGTCACCCACGACCAGGAAGAGGCGCTGGAGCTTGCCGACCGCGTCGTGGTGATGAGCCAGGGCCGCATCGAGCAGGTCGGCACCGCCGACGATATCTACGACACGCCGAACTCGCCCTTCGTCTACGGCTTCATCGGTGAATCGAGCTCGCTTCCCGTCAAGGTCGAGAATGGCGAGATCTGGCTCGCCGATCGTCCGATCGGGATTGCCGCGCCCAACGAGCCCTCGGGCGATGCGACGCTCTATTTCCGCCCGCACGATGTCGAACTGCTGGACGGCTGCAGCGGCTGTATCGCCGGCACGGTCGCCGCCAGCCGCCGCGTCGCCGGCACGCGCCGGGTCGAGCTAGAGATCGGTGGTGAGCGCCAGCGGGTCGAAATCGAACTGCCGGTCGATCACCCCGCGGCCCAGAAAAGCCGGGTGGCGTTCCGCCCGGGGCGCTGGAAGCTGTTTCCGGCGGCTTGAACCTCGGTCGAGCGCTATGCCAGCCAGTTTTCGACCTTCAGATTCCTGATCCGGGTGAACTCGCCCGTGTTGGCGGTCACCAGCGTGGCGCCCAATGCACAGGCATGAGCGGCGATAAAAAGATCGTTGTGGCCAATGGTCTGGCC
>NZ_RZPW01001470.1:0-451 GCF_003998455.1 Mesorhizobium sp. M7A.F.Ca.CA.001.08.2.1
GGCCTATGAGGTCGCGGATGCCATCGCGCGCGGCGACCTCGACGATCTGCGCGACGAACTCGGCGATCTACTGCTGCAGGTCGTCTACCACGCGCAAATGGCCGAGGAGGCCGGCGAGTTTGCCTTCCCCGATGTGGTGCAAGCCATCACGACGAAAATGATCCGACGCCATCCGCATGTCTTCGGCGACGAAAAGGCCCGCAGCGCCGGCATGGCCAAGGGCATGTGGGAAAAGATCAAGGCAGAAGAGAAGGCAGAGAAACGAAGCGCCCGCCTCGCGCGCGGTCTCGATCCCGAAGACAATGGCAAGGGGTTTCTGGACAGCGTGCCGGTCGCCCTGCCCGCGCTGACCCGGGCGCTGAAACTTCAGGAGAAGGCCGCCCGCGTCGGCTTCGACTGGAGCGAGGCAGCGCCCATCCTCGACAAGATCGAGGAAGAGATCGGCGAATTG
>NZ_RZPW01001471.1:0-448 GCF_003998455.1 Mesorhizobium sp. M7A.F.Ca.CA.001.08.2.1
CAGCACTGTTTCTAACACTGCGTGGCCGGCCGTGATCGAAGCTGTCGTGACCATGATGCGTTCCTTCCCGCAAAGTGGCGAAATCCGGGATTCGTCCCAGTACATATCCGGAACAATATGGCATCGCCGCCTGCGTCTCGCCACCCGAAAACCACCTGATCGCCCCGATTGCCCGGCCTGAATCGCTGGTGTAAGGGATTTCTTAACAACCCGACAAACCGGACCCGAGCGCGGCTTGCCAGCAAAACTCAACCTTATCGCGATCGGCGTGATCCTGGCCGCCGCCGGCATCAGCGGCTGCACGTCGACCTCGCAGATGAAGTCCGCGCCTGCTCTCACCGAAACAGCGACCGCCGCCGGCGCTGATGCCGGCTTCACCGTGCCTCTGCCGGAGACGGTTTCGGTGCTGCCGGAATCATCGGGGATCGCCCCCGTTCAGACGGCCGAG
>NZ_RZPW01001472.1:0-448 GCF_003998455.1 Mesorhizobium sp. M7A.F.Ca.CA.001.08.2.1
GCTCGAAAAGCACCTGCGCGCCATGCTTGCATTGGACGACGCCTATGATCCGGTCTTCGAACTCAACCAGCCGCTTGTCGAAGCCGCTCAACGTTCACTCGGGCGTATGAGCCTTGCCGATCGCGCTTCGGCCTTGATCAAGTCGGCTATATACGCAGCGGTGCTGGACGATTTTTCACTGTCTCAGAAAGGCGGGCCGGAAGCGCAGCTGCTGTTCGAGCGCATCGATGGCGGCGATCTGTCAGGGCTTCGTATTCCCGGCATCTATACTCATTCCGGCTTCAACACCTTCTATCTCCGGCAACTGTCGCGCATTGCGCAGATGCTTGTCGACGAGCAGTGGGTTCTCGGGGGCGGCGGCGAACACGGCGACATCAACCAGCAATTGCTCAAGCTCGGCCCCGAACTTCTTGATCGCTACGGCAAGGAGTTCGCGGCCGCGTGGAAC
>NZ_RZPW01001473.1:0-447 GCF_003998455.1 Mesorhizobium sp. M7A.F.Ca.CA.001.08.2.1
CCGCCGATGACGAAGATGAAGAAGAAGCCGAAGACGAACAGCAACGGAGTTCGGATCACCGGTCTGCCGTCCCATAATGTTGCCAGCCAGCAGAAGATCTGTACGCCGTTCGGGATGGCGATCATCATGCTGGATGCGGTGAAGAAGCTGGCGCCAAGCTTTGGCAGGCCGGTGGCGAACATGTGATGGACCCAAAGCCCGAACGAAAGGAAGCCGACCGCGATCAGCGACAGGACCAGCCCGAGATGACCGAATGTCGGTCGCCTGGCGAAAACAGGAATGATCGAGGACACCATGCCCGTCGCCGGCAGGAAGATGATGTAAACTTCCGGATGGCCGAAGAACCAGAAGAGGTGTTGGAACAGCAGAGCATCCCCACCTTCGGCCGGGTTGAAGATGTGCGTGCCAACCAGCCGGTCAAGGATCAGGAAAGTCGAGGTGATCATC
>NZ_RZPW01001474.1:0-446 GCF_003998455.1 Mesorhizobium sp. M7A.F.Ca.CA.001.08.2.1
CTACTGGGGCAACAGGTTCGACCGGATCGACTGGAGCAACAGGCTCTACTGGAGCAACCGGCTCGACCGGTGATACCGGAGCAACTGGTTCGACTGGAGCAACAGGTTCGACTGGCGCAACCGGTTCGACCGGCGCCACAGGTGCAACCGGTAATACCGGAGCAACTGGCTCGACCGGATCGACTGGAGCAACCGGCTCTACTGGAGCGACCGGAGCAACCGGCGCCACAGGTGCAACCGGTGATACCGGAGCAACTGGCTCGACAGGTTCGACTGGAGCAACAGGCTCTACTGGAGCAACCGGCTCGACCGGCGATACCGGAGCAACTGGCTCGACAGGTTCGACTGGAGCAACAGGTTCGACTGGAGCGACCGGAGCAACCGGCGCCACAGGTTCAACCGGTAATACCGGAGCAACTGGCTCGACCGGATCGACAGGTTCGACC
>NZ_RZPW01001475.1:0-441 GCF_003998455.1 Mesorhizobium sp. M7A.F.Ca.CA.001.08.2.1
TGTCCAGCTGCGCGAATATTTCGGCCGGACCGAACTTCGCCGCTGCCTTCACGCCGACCGTCGCGCCCATGTCGACATCCCCCAAGCCGCGCAGATGGTCGGAGTCGTCTTCCTTGCGGCCCATGTCATAGCCAAGCCGCGCGCTGAAGGCGAACGGTCCTTGTTCATAAACGGCGATGTTGGCACCAGTCGGATCGATCGTCACCGTGTCGAGGAATGTCGCCGTGACGAAAGGCACCGGCATGATCTTGAATTCATTGCTGCCCTCGTATTTGGGGACGATGATGGCGCCGCCGCCGAGCACGACGTGCCAGTCGGACAGTTTCTGTTCGAAGCGCCCGAAACGGGAAGGCTCGGGCGGCAGGGTAAAATCATCGGAATTCACCGCAATGGCGTCTGCCGCCAGCGCGCCGTCCGAATGGGCTGAAAGCAGGATTGCCA
>NZ_RZPW01001476.1:0-389 GCF_003998455.1 Mesorhizobium sp. M7A.F.Ca.CA.001.08.2.1
GAACTAAGCACTCCGAGAATCGCATCTCCACGAATCACTGTCAAGAGTCATTGGCGTCGTTTTGGCGAGCAGATTTCTTTTGCCTAATCGAGGGTGGAAGAAAATGGAGACGGGTATTGCGACGACGCCCTTTGGGCGGCGGCCGATGTCGCTTGCCATGCTGGCAGCGCAAAACGATTCACGTGAAATTCCTAAGGGCAGGGTTGTCGACAAATGGCAGATCTACCGCAACCTGTGCGAGGGCAAGAGCATCGTCGGCATCAGCGACAGGGCGCTGGCCGTTCTGAATGCATTGCTATCATTCTATCCCGACAGCGAATTGAGTGAGGAAAACGACCTCATCGTTTTTCCCTCGAACGCACAGCTGTCGCTCAGGGCGCACGGAATGC
>NZ_RZPW01001477.1:0-439 GCF_003998455.1 Mesorhizobium sp. M7A.F.Ca.CA.001.08.2.1
GGGTGGCAACAGCATCGACACGGCGGAGCTGGATCCCCGCAGGTTCGGCCGATACGCCAACAAGAACTGGACCCAGGCCAAGGTCCGGGAAGCCTGGGGCACCCACGCCGTACAGCACTATCCGGGCCAGGACATGCCGGCGGCGCGACCGCAGAAAACGGCCCCGTCCTATGACCGCCTAAGTCAGCTTGGCGCGGTATGGGACGTGTTGAACGGCTGGGAGATGCCGAGCTGGTTTGCGCCCGCGGGTGTCGAGGCGCGCAATGTCTACAGCTGGCGCTGGACCCCCAAGGGGAACCACGTCGCCGCAGAGGTCCAGGCTGTCCGCCAGGCCGCCGGTCTGGTCGAGATGACACCAATGACCAAGTTCGAGGTCGGCGGGCCGGGCGCCGAGGGCTGGCTCGACGGAATCCTGGCCAACAGACTGCCGCGTCCCGGT
>NZ_RZPW01001478.1:0-438 GCF_003998455.1 Mesorhizobium sp. M7A.F.Ca.CA.001.08.2.1
CCCCAAGTCCCCCCAAAACCCCTCGGCCCGTCCTACTCCAAGCCGACCGTAAGGTCGGCTTTTTCTTTGCCACTTGGCGACCGCAAGGTCGATTTCTTTGGGCATTCAGCCCGACAAGGCAAGGTTGCCGCTGAGCAGGGTCGCCAGATCGGCTGCCGGTCCATCGGCACCGGCGCGCAGCCGGATGGCGAACTCAGCCAAAGGCACCTGCGGCAGGCCAAGCTCGCGCGGCGCCTCGATAATCCCGGAATGGGCAAAGCGGGCCGTTCGCAGCGTCAGTGCGACACCGGCGTTCACCGCTGTGCGCAGCCCAGCCAGACTGGCGCTGCCGGCAGCGATGCGGTAGCGGCGGCCGGCGGCATCGAGTGCGGCAAGTGCCGCTTCGCGAAAACCGCAATATGGATCGAGCAGCGCCAGTCTGGCTGGGCTGCGCACAGC
>NZ_RZPW01000147.1:0-10101 GCF_003998455.1 Mesorhizobium sp. M7A.F.Ca.CA.001.08.2.1
GATCAGCACAGCGCGTTCTTGTGCGTATTTTGTCAGCGCATAGATTGAGGCGAGATCGACCGGCTTTTCTTCGTCCGTCGGCAGCGGCGAGAGGGGGGCTCCCTCTGGCGATAGCGGATTCCATTGCCCGCTTTTGATGTCGCTCGCCTTGCGCCGGGCATTGTCGATGCGCCGGCCGTCTGGCGTTGCATAGAGCCCTTCGCCATAGACGCTCATCGACGAGGCGACGACGATCCGTTCGACCGGGTGCTTGATCAGTGCTTCAAGTAGCGTTGCGGTGCCGAGATCATTGGCGCCGACATAGCGCGCGATCTCGTACATCGATTGTCCGACGCCGACTTCCGCCGCCAGGTGAATGACCGCGTCAACACCTTCCAGCGCACTGGCGACCGCCTCCCGGTCTCGGACATCACCCTTGATCAGTTCGGTCCCGGCGGGAAGCGCGACGGCTTCGCCTGCATGCACCTGCTCCAGCAGCGCATCGAGGATGCGAACCGAATAATCCTGCTCGACGAGTTCCTGTGCGACATGCCGGCCGATGAAGCCGCAGCCTCCTGTAACCAATATGCGTTTCACGACGACTCCTCAGACAAGTAACCTCGGCGCCCCGAACTTTTCGGCAAAAGGTTTGTTCCCTTGCTTCAACAAAGTTCCTTTGGCGGACTTCGTTGGGAGCCGGCATCGCGATCACGGCGCGGTGCTGGAACATTGACGCCCTTGTGCTGTTAGGGCGCCCGACAGCCCGCGTGTCCCATGGGGCAACGCCGATCAAAGGAGATTTCAATGTCTCAGTCGCAAACGACCACCGACCACGACGAAATTCGCAAGTGGGCCGAGGAGCGGGACGGCCGGCCGGCAGTGGTGCGCACAAAAGGCGAGGGCGGCATCCTGCGGATCGACTTCGGTGAGCCTGAGGAAGCATTCGAGCCCATCGAATGGGACGAGTTCTTCCGGATATTCGACGAGAACGATCTGGCCTTTCTGTATCAGGCCAAGACCGGGGAGGGGAAAGCCAGCCGTTTCAACAAATTCGTCGAGCGCGATCAGAAGGACTGATGACACAAGCCAAGCGGCTGATCTGTACGGCCCAGTTTTCGAGATGTGGTCAACAATGACGGCCCCGCGGCTTACCACTTCAGCCTGAGAGGGAGGGTAAAACTAATGCATCAGGTTTGCGCCGCGGGTTTTCGCCATCTCTCGCATGATGCCGTTGAGCCAGTTTTCAGTGGATTGACCAAGCTGTCTGCGGTCGACATCCCGGATCGCTTGCTCGAGCGTCCTCTCGACGAGCCGATCCGATGCGTCGACGTCTCCCAGCAAAAGGCGAGCCGCAAGTCGCAGTTTAGGCAAAAGCGCGAAGACATCGTCGGACGGGTCCGGCATGGAACTCGCCCGCCCCGGTGCCTGCGGGGGAAAAAGTGCGTTGAACACCGCCTGGCTGCCCGAGGATTTCCGCAAATTGCTGGCGTAGCGGAGATGATCGGGAATGGCGATGTCGTCATCGCCACTGAAGAACACGAAGGGGATACCCCGGCGCATCAACTCATCGGCGATTGGAAACACACGTCGGCCATTGAGATTGACATCGAGGATTGCAGCTTCGGCCGTTTCGGTATGTTTGGATGCCTGTTCGACGGTTGCGGCGGGCCCGAGAATGATGGCGCCCATATTGCTGAAGAACCGCGCAAGATCTCCCGCCAGCGTCCATTCGTCTTCGACTATCAGAATATGCAGCCCCCGCAGGTCGCGCACATCGTCATCCTTTCTTGCAACGGAGGTTAGCATGCAGCGCATTCGCTTCCCGAATTCTGTCATCCAGGGCCGCCTGCAACCGCTTCGCAAGCATCAGCATGCGATCCGGGACGGGCCCCGCATCGGAATCTGCTAGCGATCCAGGCGCCCCTGACACCACTGGCGCTCGGAGTTTTATGTCAGCAGAGCGTTTCGTCATTGAACCACCATTGATATCGGGTTCAACGTCATCCCTGACGTCTTGTTCCATACGTCTTGCGCGCTATATGGTTGTGTCCTGTTCGATCCGGCCTTGAGGAGACTTCATGTCGGGTCGGCGAAAGGGGGACATGCCGTGACTGCCCGATCGACTAGATTTCCCATCGTTGGCATCGGCGCGTCCGCGGGTGGCATTCCCGCGATGGAAGGCTTGTTCAAAGGCGTTACCAGCCAGCCCGGCATGGCGTTCATCATCATCACGCATCTCAGCCCGAAGCGAGAAAGTCTGTTGCATGAAGTTGTCAGCCGCTACACCGAGATGCCTGTCGTTGTGGCCGAGGATGGCATAGCTGTTGTACCTGACCACGTCTACGTGATGCCACAAAACGTCACTCTGGCGATCGCCAACGGTGTGCTGCGCCTGCGGCGGCCCAACGGGCTTACCCAAGAGCGCAAACCCGTCGACATCTTCTTTAGTGCGCTCGCTGAAGACCAGGGCGAATATGCCGTGGGCGTCATTCTGTCGGGCGGTGATTCCGATGGAACGCTGGGCGCCAAGGCGATCAAGGAGCGGGGTGGCCTCACTGTCGCGCAAGCGCACGACGGCTACGGGCCGCGCAATCCCGACATGCCACAGAGCGCTATTGCCAGCGGGCTCGTCGACGTCGCTGTGCCCGCCGAGGAGATCGGGGCGAAGCTGGAGGCTTTCGCCCGCGGCTTCGACACGCTGGAAGGGCTGGCGGAAGAAGATGGCGACCATACGGCCGACATCGATAAGGTGCGAGAACAGATATACGCCATTCTGCGCAGCCACTCCGGCCACGACTTCTCGGGCTACAAGACCAAGACATTTCTGCGCCGCGTGAAGCGACGCATGCAGATCGCCCAGGTCCATTCCATCAGCGCCTATATAGACTGGCTGAAGAAAGATGCTCGCGAGGTGATGAACCTTTTTCGCGATCTGCTGATCAATGTCACCAACTTCTTTCGCGACCCCGATGCCTTCGAGTTGCTCGAGCGAAAGATCATACCGCAGTTGTTCGAAGGCAAGACCGCCAGCGACACCGTCAGGGTCTGGGTTCCCGGATGCGCCACGGGCGAGGAGGTGTTCTCCATCGGCATCCTGCTGCGCGAACACATGGAGAAGCTTACGGTCGTTCCGCGCGTCCAGATATTTGCCACCGACATAGACGAGCCTGCGCTGGCGGTGGCCCGGGCGGCACGCTATCCCGAAGCCTTGCTGCAAGGGCTTTCACCCGAACGCCGACAGCGGTTCTTCAACGGCGACGGAGAGAGCTATGTCATTAGCAACGAGATACGGGAACTGTGCATCTTCTCGCCGCACAGCGTCATTCGCGATCCGCCTTTCTCGCGCATGGATCTGGTCTCCTGCCGCAATCTGCTGATCTATTTCGGCCCGAGCATCCAGAGCCGTGTCATCCCTGTCTTTCACTATGCATTGAAGCCCGGCGGTTACCTGTTCCTCGGCACCTCCGAAAGCGTTGGGCAGCACGACAATCTGTTTGCCACTGTCGACAAGAAACATCGTCTCTTCCAGGCGCGCGAGCATGCCTCGCCGCATATCAGGCTGCCCGCCTTGATCGGTGAGAGCCGTTCCGGCGTCTTTCCCTCTGAAAGCGCCGGCTTAAGGAAGGGAGCCGCCGGTTATCCGCTGCGCCAGGCTGTCGAGGCGCAGGTGCTGGAGCGCTTCGCTCCGCCGCATGTCCTGGTCAACGCCGAGGGCGATGTCGTCTATTATTCGGCCAGGACCGGCAGATATCTCGAAGCGCCGCAAGGGATTCCCAGCCGGCAGTTGCTGACGATGGCTAGGCGTGGGCTGCGACTGGACCTCCGCGCCGCGTTGCGGGAAGCGACGACGACGCGCCGCACAGTGGTGCGGGAAAACCTCATCGTAGAGGAAGACGACGAACGGGTCCAGCCGATCAAGCTCACGATCGAACCGCTCACCGAACGTGGCAATGGCGAGCCGCTTTATCTCGTCCTGTTCGAACCGTCGGGGCCGACCCAGGCCCGCTCAGAGGAAGACGGCGGCGGCCGTGACAGTGACAGCACCGCCGATCTCGAGCGGGAGCTGCGCGACACCAGGGAGCGCCTGCAATCGACGATCGAGGAATACGAGACCGCGCTGGAGGAGGTCAAATCGTCGAACGAGGAACTCGTCTCCGTCAATGAGGAGGCGCAGTCCACCAATGAGGAACTCGAAGCCTCGAAGGAGGAGATGCAGTCGCTCAACGAGGAGCTCAACACGATCAACGCCGAGTTGACGGCCAAGATAGAGGAGCTCGACCACGTCAACGGCGATCTGCGCAACCTGTTCGAAAGCACCGACATCGCGACCATTTTCCTCGACCGCAGCCTTGTGGTCCGTACCTTCACGCCGGCGGCGTCATCCTTCTTCAGCCTGCGTCCCTCCGATGTCGGCCGGCCGCTGACGGATCTGTCTAGCCAGCTCGACTACCCCGAGTTGAAGCAGCACATCGACAAGGTCTTCGAGACAGGCGAGATCCTGAATCACCATCTGGCACGCGATGCCAGGGGCCTGTTCCACATGGTCCGCATCAATCCCTATCGCGACAAGGGCAACAGGATCCAGGGCGTGGTGGTGACACTTGTCGATGTCACCACTCTGGCACAGGCGGAAGAGCATCAGCAGGTGCTCATCTCGGAACTCAACCATAGGGTCAAGAACATGCTTGCGGTGATCGCCAGCATTGCAAGCCGCACGCGGGAAAGTTCTGATACGAAGGAGGAGTTCGCGGATGCGCTGATCGGCCGCCTGCATGCCATGTCGCGGGCCTACGGCCTGCTGACCCGGGAGAGATGGAAGGAAGCCTCGGTCAGGGAAATGCTCCAGCAGGAGCTCGAACCATTCGGCATCGATCGGATCGAACTCGATGGCAAGGATGTCAAACTAGGTCCGCAACAGGGGCTCTCCCTGAGTATGGCCATCCATGAACTGGCCACCAACGCGGCCAAGTATGGCGCTTTGTCAAAAACCGACGGCAAGGTCAGTGTGCAATGGTCGATCGACGATGACAGTTTCACATTTGGCTGGCGAGAAAAGGACGGCCCTCCTGTCAAGGCGCCGTTGGACAATGGCTTTGGGCTGACCTTGTTGCAGGGTGAAATTGATTACAGGCTGGGCGGCCATGTCGAGACCGCGTTCCACAAGGACGGCCTCAGCGTCCAGATTGCGTTTCCGGCAAACCACAAGGAGGCGCCGTGAGCGACGACAGGCCGCGCGTTCTGGTGGTCGAGGACGAATGGCTGATCGCCGAATACGTCGCGTCTCGCCTGCGTGCGGCGGGTTATCCCGTGATCGGCCCGGTCTCGTCGGTCGCCGCGGCTCGTCAACTTATCGATGCAGGCAAAGTCGACGTGGCGCTGCTGGACATTCAATTGAACGGTGAAACAAGTCTGCCCGTGGCCGAAACACTGTTGGCTCGCGGTATCCCCTTCGCCTTCATGACCGGATTTGGCCCCCGTGACGTTCCCAAACCCTTCCGAAACTGCAAATTCGTGCCGAAGCCGGCAGGCGACGCTGCCCTTCTCAACACCCTGGCCGACCTGGCATCGCTTCGTCCCGACACGCATTCTTCGTGATTTCAGGCAGTGCTGGCCTCGATCGATCCGGTGACTCCGGCCCGCCCGATTTAGGGTTCATTCGACTGTGAACACCTCAGGGACCGCGAAGTGGAACAACTCAAGCCCGTGCGAGTTCGGTAGCCGTGCAGCGTCATCGCTCCCCTCGTTTGATGCTGGACGATCGGGTCCCCCTCAGCCTGATCCGCTCGCGCTTTCTGTTGGAAAGCGCGAGCCTTTAATGATCTCGACGATCATGTTTTTGGACCGGGGTGGGAACAACGTACCGGTTCGGCAGTTCGGCGTGCAGGAGGAACAAAATGCAATTCGCCGAAGAAATCGCGCTCAGGCGCGTAAAAATGCTGGTCGAACAATATGTTGTAGCCAGGAGCAGGAGATATGATTTCGTCTCGACGGAACTTGCCTGCAAAGCCATCCGCCAGGTCGTACGAAGTCCGATTGAAGATGCCGAACTGGACCATCTGCTGGCCAGAAGCGCCGTCAAGCAAGGGCTTTCGGTGCGGTTCGACCGAATAGGTCATTGGCAGGCGGCTTCGCCCGAACTCCAGGAGAAGTCAGCATGAGAGCAGTGCTATTGATGTCGGCGGCATTGCTCGCCTTGGCGGGGTGCAACGATAATGCCGATCCAGCCAAGTCCAAGACGGATACTACGAACAGCCAACCGGTCGACAAGAATCCCACGACCGACACCAACCCGACACCGCAGACCAGCACCGGCGGCGAGCAGCAAGGTACGCAGCCAACCCAGCCGGCATCTCCAAAGCCAAGTGGCGGCTAGGCCAAGTGGCGGCTACGGCCGCTTCTGTGCCCAACGGCGCGGTCGCCGGACACGTCTCTCCGGCCGGAACCGAGGCCTCCGGCCTCAGCAAACAATTCTTACGGGAACGGACTTGACGGCCGGAACGTGGGCCTCCTTGGCGCGATGCCATAGGGGCACCAGGGGATTGAGTTCCGGATAATAGCCGGCGCAGTTGCCTTGCGGCACGGAATAGGGTGTCACACGAAGGCCGCGCACACGCCGCTCCACACCGTCATCGGCATGCGTTTCGAGATCGATCTGCTGCCCCGCGGTCAGTCCGAACCGCTGGATGTCGGCCTCATTCATCAGCAACACCATGCGTGTACCGTGGATGCCGCGCAACCTGTCATCATAACCGTAGACGGTCGTGTTGAACTGGTCGTTGGATCGCACTGTGATCAGCGTCAGCACCTTTTGGCCCGAGACATCGATATCGGGATCTGTCTCCAGCGTGGTGGGCGGCTTGAAATTGGCCTTCTTGTTCGGCGTCTCCCAAATTCGCTTCGATGCCTTGATGTCGCGATGGAAGCCTCCGGGTGTCAGGAACCGCTTGTTGAACTGGCGGAAATGCTGTGGAAAGCAGCGCTCGATCTCATCACGGATGCGAGAATAGTCGGCAATCCACTTATCCCACGGGATCGAACTCATGTCTGGCACGGTGGCCTTGGCCAGCTCCGCGACGATCTTCGGTTCCGAAAGCAGGTTTGGCGAAACCGGCGGGCGCGATCCAAAGGACCCATGGATGCAGGCGGTCGAATCCTCCATGGAAACGGTCTGATCGCCGCTTGCCTGGCGATCTCTTTCCAACCGGGACAGGCAGGGCAACAGATAGGTTACTGCCCCCGGCAGGAGATGACTTCGGTTGAGCTTGGTCGCGATTTCGACATGCAGGCCAAGTCTGCGCCAGGCTTTCTCAACGAGGCCGGTTTCGGGCACGGCGCGGACGAAATTACCACCCAGGCCGACAAAGCCTTTCACCGAGCCGGCGATGACGCCTTCGCAAGTCTCGACCGTATCGAGGCCCTTCTCGCGCGGGGGCTCGAATGCATAGAACTCGGCGAATTTGTCGAGCGGAACGAGTTCAGGTTTTTCGGATATGCCGACGGTGCGCTGGCCCTGGACGTTGGAATGACCCCGCAGGGGCGAAATGCCGGCGCCGGGTTTTCCCATATTGCCCCGCATCAGCAGCAGATTGCACAACATCTGCACGTTTTCGGTGCCATGCCTGTGCTGTGTCAGACCCATGCCATAGTTGCCGATCACCGCATTGGACCGGCTGTAGACTTCGGCGACATGCTCCAGATCCGGTCGCGCAATGCCCGACCGGGCGACGATGTCATCCCACGCGGCAGCGCGCAGATAGGCCTCGAATTCGGCGAAACCATGCGTATGTTCCGCGATGAACCCGATATCGAGGATACGCGAGCTTCCCTGCTCGCGGGCCGCATCGTCGAGCGCGAGCACAGCCTTGGCGATGCCGGTCATGGCGGCGATATCGCCGCCGCCGCGGACCTGGAAGAAGTCGCTGGACATTTTCGTGCCGGGCCCCGGCGACAGCATGTCAACGGGATTCTGCGGGTTCTTGAAGCGCTTGAGCCCTCGCTCCGGCAAGGGGTTGAAGGTGAACACCGGCACATTGCGTTCACGGGCCTCCTGCAGCGGGTGCAACAGCCGCGGCGCCGTCACCCCGGTGTTGTGGCCGAAGAAGAACATCATGTCGCATTGCGAAAAGTCTTCGAGTTGTACGGTTCCAACCGGCGAGCCGATTGATCTGGGAAGCCCGACCGAGGTCGATTCGTGACACATGTTGGAAGAATCGGGCAGGTTCGACGAACCGTAGATGCGCGCGAACAGCTGATACATGAAGGAAGCCTCCAAAGAGGCCCGGCCGGACGTATAGAAAACCACCGATTTCGGATCGAGGCGCCGAAGTTCCATGCCGATCTCGGCGAAGGCTTCATTCCAGGACACCGGCTCGTAGCGGTCGGTGACGGCATTGTAGCGCAACGGATCGGTCAGTCGGCCCTGCTTTTCCAGCTCGCAATCCGGCCAATCGAGCAGTTCGGTGACGGAATGTCGTGCAAAGAAATCGGGGCCGCAGCGCAGCTTCGTCTGATCCCACAGCGTGGCCTTGGCGCCATTTTCGCAAAACTCGAAAGGCCGCGGCTCTGCCGGCTTGGCCCATGAGCATGAAACGCACATATAGCCGTCTGCCTTGTTCTGCTTGAGCAGAGTGCTCCATATCCCAGACATCAGAAGGCCTTCGCCATAGGCTTTACGGATCAAGGAAGACAGGGATCCCCAGCCGCCCGTCGGGTGGTCGTATTTCTTGATTTCGACATGATCGGTAACGGCAGGGTTCATGGCAGAACCTCGCAAGTGCGACTACCAACCCTCGCCGCTCGTTGATTGTTCCCCGCTGCCGGGATGGGAACGTCGCTGGTTCAATCCAATCCCGCCAATCCCGGATCGCCCCACCGCTGGAGGCCAGGCCGGCAAGCGCCAGACCCGGTCCTCACTGAGGGCGCTTGCCTGTGGAACTATTTCCGTCATGGGCTGTTCGGCGATGGAAGGAGCCGGAAAATGGAGCGACGCAACGCAATAATCTCGCTGGTGATAGCGGCGGTCATCATTGTCGGTTTCGTCGTCGGCTTTTTCTACGTTGACATGGGATGGCAGACCTCGCCGCTGAAACGCGCGCCGGAGCAGAACCAGGGCGGCAATGCCCCGGCGGATACCGCCCCGGCTGCCGGCGTCCAGAAAAATCCCAGGGAAAACACGGAAATGCCGGGGCAACAGTGATCGATGGCTGGCAGCAACAGGGGAGGGTGACCTGGCAGTAACGCTGTCGAACTGAGATCAACACAGTACCGATCTGGAGTGCGGATGATGGGCATCCTTTCCGACCTCGACAAGAAGCTGACGGACAATATGTACGAGCATGGCAGCGAACTCACCGATGCGGTTTCGGATCTGCCGGAAGCGGTTGTGGAAGCGGTCGAACGGCTGATGTTTTTCATCCAGCCCGACGCGCGCGACACAGTCAGAAGTCAGGTTCTCGGCCTCATTCACGAATACGGAATCCAAGACGCTTCGAGCGGGGATCGCCCCGATTGACGTTCAGCACCCCACTAGCAATCGAAACCTGATGAGATCGCCTCGTGCTCCGGATCGGGAGGCGCGGTTGTTGACGGACTCGTCGAGTGCTCTAGATCAGATTCAAGCCGGCCGCGGTTTGTTGCGTCGGGGAGACTATCCTGTGGCGCACCAAACGCCTGATTTGATCGTTAGCCGCCGCTATCTCAGGCTCGATTGCCTGTGCCTGCTTTTGCTGATGCTCTCGGCATGCTCATCTTCCGATCAGATCGAGCAGCAATCACGAACCGTGGCGTCCGCATCGCAGACCGTGTTGATGGCGCTGGACGCCTGGGCGGCAGGGGCGGCGCCGACCGCATACACGGTGGACACGCTGCAATCGATCGGCAAGACGCTTGCCGATGTCGGGGCGCAAATCCGGTCCGCCGAAACCAGTGAACCCACCGAGCAAGCTTCTCTGACAAAAGCAGTCAATGATTTGTCGGTCGCGGTGACGCGTGCCGAGGCCGGACTGCAGGCAGATGACCGGCTGGAAGTCCAAGACGCGCAACAGGATTTACGGCTGGCGTCGCGTGCACTCGCTACCGCCTACGCCAAATATTTCGCGCCGAAGCCATGAAAAAGCTCATGGA
>NZ_RZPW01001479.1:0-431 GCF_003998455.1 Mesorhizobium sp. M7A.F.Ca.CA.001.08.2.1
GTGCGGCTCTACGGCCTGCACACGGTGCGCGCCGCACTCGACAATCCGCGCCGCAAGATCAGGAAGATGCTGGTGACGCGCAATGCGGCCGAGCGCCTGGAAATCGCCGATCTCGCCGCCCTGCCCTTCAAGACGGAACTGGTCGAACCCAGGGATATCGACAAGATCACCGGGTCGGATGCCGTGCATCAGGGTGTGCTGATCGAGGCCGAGCCGCTGAAAGCCAAGCGGCTCGATGCGCTTGGCGACGCGAAGCTGGTGCTGGTGCTCGACCAGATCACCGACCCGCACAATGTCGGCGCCATCCTGCGCTCGGCGGTCGCCTTCGGCGCCGGCGCGCTGATCACCACGGCCCGCCACAGCCCGCAGGAATCGGGCGTGCTGGCGAAATCCGCCTCCGGCGCGCTGGAGCACATCGACCAGATCGAGGT
>NZ_RZPW01001480.1:0-431 GCF_003998455.1 Mesorhizobium sp. M7A.F.Ca.CA.001.08.2.1
CGCCATCCTGCAGCGGGTCAGAGAAGGCGACCGGACGATTCCCGACATGGTCAGGGCGATCTACAGGGATACCGATCCGCGGCTGCATGGCGCCGCCGGATTGTCGGTGCTTGCCCATCTCGAGGATCTGACGGCGCGCGGTCTGGTTGTGACCGATGCCGCACCGGCCATCGACGGCATTTTCACGCCGGCCGGATAGGCAACGCAGCCCACTGCCAAGTGCCCGTGCCTCACTCTGCCGGCGCGGCGCCAACCTGACCGGCGACTTCCTGGTCGAGCTCGGCAAGGAAATCGACAATACGCGCGGCATTGTCGCCAAGGTCGTAGCGACCGTAGCGGGACGCCGGCCGCATGTCGACGATGACCGTATCGCCATCGTCCGTCACGCGGATCGCCACATCGGCGGGAAGGCCGATCACGAAGCCCTTGGC
>NZ_RZPW01001481.1:0-430 GCF_003998455.1 Mesorhizobium sp. M7A.F.Ca.CA.001.08.2.1
CGTAGTAGATGATGCCGGCGATCGCCACGCCGAAGAACCAGCCATAGACACCCCACCAGGACGGCAGCCAGTTGGTGAAGTTGGGCAGGATCGACGAGAAGATGGCGCCGATGCCGGCGGCGATGAAGGCGTTGACGTGCCAGCCGCCCTGGAAGCGGAATTCGCCATCTTCGCGATAAAGCGCCTCGACGTCGACCTCACCCTTCCGGATCAGGTAGTAGTCGACCATCATCACCCCGAAGATCGGCCCCATCGTCGCGCCGATGATGTTGACGAAGGAAGCCGCACTGCCTTCCCATGGCGCGAAGGGATAGAGCAGCAGGGCGATCACGGCCGCGATATAGCCGCCCTTCTTGAAGTCGATCTGCCTGGGAAAGACATTGGAGAAGTCGAAGGCCGGCGAGACGAAGTTCGCCACGACGTTGATGCC
>NZ_RZPW01001482.1:0-428 GCF_003998455.1 Mesorhizobium sp. M7A.F.Ca.CA.001.08.2.1
GGGCAAGCTCTCAAAAAGGGGCCCGCCGCTGTTTGTGTCCTCAGTGGCGGGCCCACTTCGTTTCCGCTCAACGCTACATTGCGATTGACTAAAGCAACGAACATCCAATGAACGCAATCTCACATGCATCGATCCATGGCCAGGTCGGCACGATCATTTTTTGGGTGACGGTGACCACGCCGACCAGTTGGTCACAAGGAGAACCAAACGACGAGACCTATAGCTACGGGCACAACGGCAATTCGGCCCTCCGCGATTTGTCGCGTCGGGTGTTCTTTCCTCCCGATTGCCGCAGCGTCGCAGTGCGACGAGCCGGTGAGATTGGCCGAAGGCCTGACGCCGGAAACGCGCGAGCGCGCCAAAACTACTGGATGATGCGCGGTGATGGTGGGATTGCTATCGTTAACTATGCCGATTTGCGGCTCTTG
>NZ_RZPW01001483.1:0-425 GCF_003998455.1 Mesorhizobium sp. M7A.F.Ca.CA.001.08.2.1
GGCTGATGCCCAGATCAAGCAACGGGCGCAGCCCGAGCCGTTGGGCGGCGTGTGCATGCGCGGGTTCTGGCGACAGGCTGGCCAGCAGGCAATGGTCGAGCGCGGCGGGATTGACGCCATGCAGTACCGCTGCGGCTGCCCTCGCCGCCAATCCGTCGAGCAGCACCGGAATCTTCTGCATTCGCGCGGCAAGGATGGCGCCGGCGATCGCTGCGAATTCCCGGCCGCCGACCCGGCGCAGCGCCTCGAGCGGGTCGCCTAGATGGCCGCCATGAAAAGCCAGCGCCGCATCGACCACGTCCGCCTTGCGTGCCTGCATCGCCGTATCGGCGCCTGACCCCGGGCCGGCCCAGTCGGCGCCCCCGCCCCCGAACAGCGCCGCAAACAGGGTGGCGGCGACGGTGGAGTTGCCGACGCCGAGATCG
>NZ_RZPW01001484.1:0-424 GCF_003998455.1 Mesorhizobium sp. M7A.F.Ca.CA.001.08.2.1
GTCATTGAAGTAGTTTGCGTAAACCTGACCGCCATACGGGTCGATCAAACGCCAGTACGGGCTGCCGGCACTAAGCGCCTGTCGACTGAGGAGAACCTGATCTCCGGCCGTGGCTTCGAAGCGGTAAAGCGCCGTCTCGTTTCCGGAGGGCAAAGTCCCCGACACCGGGTCGCCGAGCGTGATCGGCGTGGCGGCCGACAGATCAAGCAGCCGGAAGCTGTAAGGGTCGGTCGTGTCGAGATAGCCATCGACGATCAACGTGTAGGATCCCGCCACCAGGTCCAGAAGCGGAGTGCCCGACGGTCCGTCCGAATTCGAGAAGCTGAAGGGCGTGCTGTTCACCTCGCCGCGGGGGCCGATCAGCCGCCACGAGAGGTTCGGATCGTTGGTCAGGCTGTCGAAATAGAGCCGCTTCGCACTCGCC
>NZ_RZPW01001485.1:0-423 GCF_003998455.1 Mesorhizobium sp. M7A.F.Ca.CA.001.08.2.1
GCGAAAAGATCCCTTGCGTTTTTGAACCGGAGCCCATTGGCCATGACCGCCACGCTTTCATCGAGAAGCTTGGCCACTCAAGCCTTAGGCGCGGCGCGGGTCAAGTCTCAACCGGTGACGCGGCAACAACTGTCACGCCCCCGGCGATTGCAGACAGACAATTGCCTGCGAATTTGCTATGATCCCAACATCGAAAATCGGAATACTCAACCAGGAGGAGCCGCTATGCAGTGGAGCAGTTCAGCTTTTGTGTTGGCGGTCGTGCTTTTCTTGACCCACGCTTCCGCCGACCCCGTTCAGAAATCGGAAGACATCGTGAAGTTTTTTGCTGGTGCGGCCGATCTCGGCAAGTCCCGCGGGATTTGTGTTGGCTCCGCGGAGGAGTGCAAAAGCAAGTCCAATGACGCGTCGGCAGTGAAAACC
>NZ_RZPW01001486.1:0-362 GCF_003998455.1 Mesorhizobium sp. M7A.F.Ca.CA.001.08.2.1
GTATAGGAAAGACTGTCCGCCGCGCTCGATGCATATTCCGCCGGGGTGTACGATGCCATTGAGCGTCGTACGCGTCTTCCCAGTCTTCGGGTCGCAGGAGAGGATGCGGCCGTTGGGCCGGGCTTCAATGGAGTCAAGGAGCCACTCGTCCATGTTGTAGCGCGTAGACCCTTCGGTAAAGTAGATCATTCCGTCCTCGGCGATATCCAGATCATCGAGCATGAGCAGTCTGGAATCGTCCTTGACGCGACCGACCGTTCTCGGTGTCTCGTCGGCGAGGCGCTTCATCGATGCGTCCGGCGCAACGGACATTAGCCCGATGCCCGCCACGCAGACGATCAGATTGCCGCCCTTGTCGAAAG
>NZ_RZPW01001487.1:0-417 GCF_003998455.1 Mesorhizobium sp. M7A.F.Ca.CA.001.08.2.1
CCAGACTGCGTTGCGTCTGCGCCATCGCGATTTCGCCATCAGCAAGCTGCACCATTTCTTCCTTCCTCGGCCAGCCCGAGGCCACACCATTTTACGCGCCATCTATTGGCCGGGGCTGAGAGAGGGGGAACTGGAGCCGAGCTATTGTGGGCTACGGCCTAACGAACGGGTTGCAGTTCGGCGATTTCGACATTCTGGCTGATCCGTCCGGACGGCTGATCCGTCTTTTCGGAATCGAGTCACCTGGCCTGACAAGTGCGCTGGCGCTGTCGGATTGGGTTGTCCAATTTGTCGGAAAGACGAACTTCTTCTTGCTTTAGCCTTTGACCGCCCCAGCGGTCATGGATCCCGATATCTGCCGATACATCACAAGACCCAGCAATGCCGGCGGCAAGGCGCCCAGCATCATGACCTGTC
>NZ_RZPW01001488.1:0-416 GCF_003998455.1 Mesorhizobium sp. M7A.F.Ca.CA.001.08.2.1
AAGCCGGTTATGCCGGTTTCTCGATCGAGGCGGTGGCGCGGCGGGCCCGCGCCGGCAAACCCACCATCTATCGCTGGTGGCCGAGCAAGGCGGCGTTGCTGCTTGAGGTCTACCAGCGCCAGAAGCGCGTCGATGTCCCCGATACCGGGCGGCTGGAGGAGGATCTCGTCGGCTTCCTGAAGAACCTGTTCGCCCACTGGCGCGAGACATCGTCGGGAAGCGTGTTCCGGTCGCTGATCGCCGAGGCACAGTCGGACGAGACCGCGGCCGCGGCCCTTGCCGACTACTCACTGGGCCGACGGTCCCATACCGCCCAGATCATCGAACGCGCCAAGGCAAGGGGCGAAATCCCGGCCGAAATCGATTCAGCTGTTGTCGCCGACCTGATCGCCTCCTTCGCCTGGAGACATCTGCTG
>NZ_RZPW01000148.1:0-10053 GCF_003998455.1 Mesorhizobium sp. M7A.F.Ca.CA.001.08.2.1
AGGAAGATGCTGTTGGCGGTGTAGTCCCGGCCCGGCAGGTTGCTGGTCAGTTTCTCGGTCCTCACTCTTGTGGTCAGGCCGGCGTAGCGGTTCAGCCACCAGGTCAGGCCGGCCTCGGCGCTCAACACCCTGTCATGGCCGTCGATGCCGATGTAATCACGCCAGTCGAGACCCAGAGCCGCGTTGGCGGTGAGGTTGGCGCGAATCTGGCGTTCGCCGGTCAGGCGACCGGAATAGAGGATGTCGCCGCTCTCGCCCGATGTGGTCGTGGGCTCGACGGTGGTCCGCCCGGTCAGGCCGATTATGGTGCCGCGCTCGGGTGACCATTTGAGGTCGGCGTTGACGGTGGCACCCGAGATCGCATCAAGATTTTTGTCGTCGATCGCTTCCCTGAGCCAGCCGGCCGAGAATTCGCCCGACAGCTTCTCACCCATGTCGAGTGCAAGGCCGGCGCGGGCGCCGAGCCGCGTCGACGAGCGCTCGAAGCCTTCATTGTCGATGCGTTGATCATAGGTCCGGCGGCCGACCTCGATTTCGGTGAAGGGGGTCAGGGCAGGGGAGATCTCGTAGCCGGTGCGCAACGTCGCCGTGTAGAGCGTCGAGTCCTGATCCTTCTGCGACAGCGAGGTGCCGTCCGAGAGCTTGGCGTCGCCGTAGAAGTCGTGCGAGACCGCGCCGGTCAAGGTGTACTGCATCTTGCCAAGATGCTTTTCGACGGCCAGGCTGCCATCGATGGTCTGCCGCAGCGGCTGCTTGCTGACGCCGGCAATGGCGTCCGGCGATGATGCCGATTCCGGCACGGCCTCGTAGCCGAGCTTGGCGATGGCGCGCAATTCATTGTCGAGATCGACATTGAGCTGGCCTTCGATGCGGCCTTGCTCGTCGTGAACCGGGTAACCCGAGACGGTCTCGCGAAAAAGGCCATAGCCGTCGATCGTAGCGGAGTTCTCGCGCCAGTCGGAGGCGGCGGAAAAGCGCAGCGCCGTCTCGGACAGCAGCGCCGACTTGCCTGCACTGCTCGAATCGCCGTTCGAGGTGGCGGTCAGGCCCTGTTCGATCGTCGGCCGGATGACGAAGGAGCCCCATTTGATGCCGGTGGCGGCAAACGGATCATCCTCCAGCTTCTTCTTCTGGCCTTCGATGGCGTCCGTACGCTCCGCTCCTGGGTCGAGCTTCTGCCTGTCGGCGCTGTCGATGGTGAGTGCGCGGCGGTTGGCCGTGTCCGCATCGGTCTCTGCAGCATCGGTGGCGTCCGTCGTGGAGGCGGTCCGGGAGGCGGTCGTGGAAGCGGTGATGTCGGAGGTGTCGGCCGTCGATTTCTTCTTCTTTTTCGACTTGTCGGCAGCCTTGTCCTTGGCTTGGTCAGCCGCATTCTGCCTGGCGCTCGATGAGCGGCGGCGCGGCTTGGGCGGCGCCGCCGTGTCGGCGGACGTGTCGTCAGTGGCTGCCGGCGGGTCGAAGAGGCTGCCGGTCGCGGTGGCGTCGCCAGTGTCGGCGTCGTCAGGCACGGCACCGGCGCTGGCCGGCAGATAGGTGCGGGCCGGCGCATTGTCCTGCGCGGCGTTGGCCGGCTGTTGACCCTGCGCTGCCAAGGCCAGCTGTCTCGCCTTGCGCTGCTGGTCGGACAGGATCGCCGATTCCGAAACTTCGCCGCGCAGTTCGGTTTCCTGGGCATGGAGCGCCGTTGGGCGCAGCAAGGCAAACATGCTGGTTGCCAGCAGCAAGGCGCAGACCGCCTTGCCCCCACGTCGCGTCGAATTTTCTGGCTGGACCCCGGACATCGCCACCACTGCTTGCGCGGCGCACGCGCGCCATACTTACCGAACCGTAAATGGGGATGGTTAACGGAGGGTTGAGGCAGCGGCCCGTCAGCTGCCTGAAGCGCTGATTTCCAAAGGGATTCATACTGCGTGCGTTTTCTCGCCTGCCGTCGTCTGAAACCACCGCACACGTTCGGGCGATATGCCTGGGGCCATTTCCGTTGGACAGCGCGCCGGCAAAGCGCTAATCGCATCAGCCATGCATGCGGGATCCCTGGATAAGAAGCCTTTGGACAGGCAAGCCTCGATCGCTTCGGCGCTGAGGACGGTGGCGACAGAACAGGCTGGTGTCGCAGCCCTCGCCGAGGCGCTGGAGAATGGGCTGGCCGCGCCTTTCGCCCAGGCGGTCGAGATGATCTCGGGGATTGAAGGCCGGCTCATCGTCACCGGCGTCGGCAAAAGCGGCCATATCGGTTCGAAGATCGCCGCGACGCTGGCCTCGACCGGCACGCCGGCTTTCTTTGTCCATCCCGCCGAAGCCAACCACGGCGATCTCGGCATGATCGCCAGGGACGACGCCATCATCGCCATGTCGTGGTCGGGCGAAAGCAAGGAACTCATGGGCATCGTCGCCTATTCCAGGCGCTTTTCCATTCCGCTGATCGCCATCACCGCCGGAGAGACATCGGCGCTGGCGCGGGCGGCGGACGTGGTGCTGCTTTTGCCGCGCGCTCCGGAGGCCTGTCCGCACGGCCTGGCGCCAACGACATCGACGCTGCTGCAACTGGTGATGGGCGACGCGCTGGCGATCGCGCTGCTCGAAGCACGCGGCTTCACGCCGGACCATTTCCGCACCTTTCACCCGGGCGGCCAGCTCGGCGCCAATTTGACGCAGATCCGCGAGATCATGCATGTCGGCGACAGGCTGCCGCTGGTGGTTGCGGGCACCGGCATGCAGGACGCGATCCTGGAACTGTCGCGCAAAGGGTTTGGCTGCGTCGCGATCACCGATGTCGACGGTGCGCTGGTCGGCATCATCACCGATGGCGACATCCGCCGTCACATCGGCAGCAATCTGCTGGCGATGACGGTGGATCAGGTGATGACAAGAGGTCCGAAGACCGCGACGCCGGACACGCTGGTGGCAACGGCGCTGCAGACGATCAACAATTCAGCCATCACCAGCCTGATGGTGGTGGAGGGCCGGAAACCAGTCGGCCTCATCCACCTGCATGATCTGCTGCGTATCGGCGCCGCCTGAACGTTCAGACCGCCTCGACGGTCAGTTCCAGATCCGTATCGGCCGCACCCGTCACGCGCACTTGCGTGCCGGCCGGCAGGTCAGGGCCGGAGACACGCCACAGTGTGTCGCCCAGCTTGATGCGGCCGCGCCCGTCACGGATCGGTTCGGCAAGTGTCGCCATCCTGCCGACCATCTGCGCGCCGCGCCGGTTGAGCAGCGGCTGATCGGTCGGGTCGTTGCGGCTGCCGACCAGCTTCTTGCCGACATAGGCCGAGACCAGCGACAGCGCCAGGAAGGCGAGGACCTGGACCTGCCATGTCCAGAAGCCGGTGTCCCAGATCAGCAGCGACACAGCGCCGATGATCAGCGCGGCGATGCCGATCCACAGCATGAAGATACCCGGCGCGATGATTTCCATCACCAGCAGGACGAAACCGAGAACCATCCAGTTCCACGGGCCGAGTTCGGAAACGATGCGGTCGATCATTGGTTTCGACCTCAGTTGTCGGTTGGGCGAACGACCGGCGGGCGCGCGGCCTGCCTCTGCGAGCCGGTCGTGCCCTCGCTGCGGAAGACTTCCTTGGCGATCTCGCCAATGCCGCCTAGCGAACCGATCAGCGACGATGCCTCGAAGGGCATCAGCACGATCTTGCTGTTGGTCGCGGTGCCGATCTTGCCCAACGCTTCGGTGTATTTCTGGGCGACGAAGTAGTTCAGCGCCTGCACATCGCCTTTGGAGATCGCTTCCGACACCACCTGGGTGGCGCGGGCCTCCGCCTCGGCCGAACGCTCGCGCGCCTCGGCATCGCGGAAGGCGGCTTCCTTGCGGCCTTCGGCCTCGAGGATCTGCGACTGCTTGAGGCCTTCGGCGGCAAGGATCTGGGCGCGCTTGTTGCGTTCCGCGGTCATCTGCCGGCCCATCGATTCGATAAGGTTGGCCGGCGGGTTGATGTCCTTGATTTCGACGCGGGTGATCTTGATGCCCCACGGGTGGGCCGCTTCATCGACGACGCGCAGCAGGCGCTCGTTGATGGCGTCGCGGTTCGACAGGAGTTCATCGAGATCCATCGAACCCATGACGGTACGGATGTTGGTCATCGTCAAATTGAGGATGGCGTTCTGCAGGCCGGAAACCTGGTAGGCGGCCTGGGCGGCGTTGAGGATCTGGAAAAAGGCGATGCCGTCGACACCGACAATGGCGTTGTCGCGGGTGATGATTTCCTGGCTTGGAACGTCGAGCACCTGCTCCATCATGTTCATCTTGGCGCCGATGCGGTCGATGAACGGGTAAATGAAATTGAGACCCGGGCTCAGTGTCTTGGTGTAACGGCCAAAGCGCTCCACCGTATAGTTGTAGCCTTGCGGGATTGTCCTGATGCCTTTGATCAGCAGCACCAATACCAGAAGGGCAAGTGCACCAACCGCAATATCGAAACCACTGAAATCCATTTGGCTCTCCCTCAGACGAAGGCCGCACAAGCCATTCTCGCGCGGCCGACTTCACCAAAGACTTAAGTGTGTTTCAGATGCGTTACAATCAGGTGATGACGGATTGTTTGCGGGTGCGATCAGCGGTTGAAGGCAAACAATCTTGCATCCGTGTCCTCCAACCCGTTGATCGAAGCCGGGACAATCTCGGAAGCGATCTGCGAGAAGGTGACGCCGTTGCCGCCGTAGCCCATCACCGCATGGATGCGCGGGTGGCGGGGAATGGCGCCGATATAGGGCAGGCCGGTGGTTGTGGTGCCGAACGAACCGGTCCAGGCAAAATCGGGCCTGGTGTCGAGATGCGGAAATACCAGGCCGAGCTTCTCGGCGATGCGTGTGCTCTTGTCGGCGATCAGCTCGTCGCGCCGCGCTTCGTCGACAAAATCCTCGTCCTCGCCGCCGCAAATGACCCGGCCGTCGATCGTCGTGCGCATATACAGATACGGCTCCGACGCTTCCCAGATGAACGCTGCGTCCGGCCAGAGCTTTCGCGGTTGCGGGCATGTTGCGATCGCCCATGTCGAGATGATCCGGTGGGCCGCGGCCGGCACGATCTCCACAAGTTCGTAGCCGGTGGCCAGAACAACATGTCGCGCGGTTATGGTCGGGCCATCCCTGGTCGCGACGACAACAGCTTCGGCGCTATCCTCAATCACTGTCGCTTCGACGGGGGCGTAGAAGCGAGCCTTGCGCTGAAGGGATTTCAGCAGCAGCCCAGCCGTCAGCTTACGCGGGTCGAGCGCGATGTTGCCGTGGCTGAGAATGGCGCCTTCGCGGTCGATGCCGAATGTCTCCGCCAGCGGCGCCGGCGTCAGATAGGTCGCGGCGATGCCGGCTAGCCGCCGTGCCTTGGCCTCGTCGCGCAGTTCCGACGGACCAAGTATCGTGCCAGACAGATAGAGCGACGGCGCCCGGCTCAGGCCACAGTTGATGCCGAGTTCGGCGATGCGTCCGGCGAGATTGGAGACGGCGAGCCGCGAGCGCCGCCAGGCCTGCTGCGCCGAGGCTCTGCCGATCATCTTCGAAAGCGTGGAGAGAGGCTGGTCTATTTCGAATGCCACCAGCGCGGTGGTCGCGGCCGTCGAGCCCTTCAGCGGGCCGCGGCGGTCGATACAGATCACCCGATGGCCATCGGCCGTCAGCGCCTCGGCCATCATGGCGCCGCTGATGCCCATGCCGACGACCAGCACATCTGCCTTGACGTCCCGGGTCAGGCCGTCCGTCGGCACCGCAGGCGCGCGATAGGCTGACCAGACGGGCTGGCCAGTTCTGAGGTCGAGTTTGCGGGGCATCGCATTCTCCGGCGGCGCGCCTTAACGCCCCGGAGCTTGTGTTGTTCCGGAGTTAGAGCGGCGAGCCGCTCTAACTCCGGTTGACGAAATTCCCAAGGGAAAGCGCTATTCGCTTTTCCCGGGAAAACCGTTTCACACTTTTCCTGGAATTTCTCCTAGACCCAGCCAGACAGTTCGCGCCGCACCATCGCCTCGATCACCGCCATCCCCTCCGCGCTGTCGTTGAGGCAAGGGATATGGGCGAAATTCTTGCCGCCGGCATGGTGGAAGGTTTCGGCCGCCTCGCGGCCGATCTCATCCAGCGTCTCGATGCAGTCGACGGAAAAGCCGGGATTGACGACGGCGATCGACTTGACGCCGTCCTGTGCGAGTTTCTCCACCGTCTTGTCGGTATAGGGTTGCAGCCATTCCTGCGCGCCGAAGCGCGACTGGAAGGTGATGATCAGTTTCCTGTCATCCCAGCCGAGCCGTTCGCGCAACAGCCGCGTCGTCTTCTGGCAGTGGCAATGATAGGGATCGCCCTTCTCGAAATAGGGTTTTGGAATGCCGTGATAGGAGGTGATGACCACCTCCGGCTCGAAATCCAGCGTCGCCAGATGCCGTTCGATCGAACGCGCCAGCGCCTCGATATAGACCGGCTCGTCATAGTAGGGCGGCACGCTGCGGACGGCCGGCGCGCGGCGCATCTTCATCAGCGCGCGAAACAGCTGGTCGTTGGCTGTTGCCGTGGTCGTCGCCGAATATTGCGGATAGAGCGGAAACGAAAGAATGCGGTCGCAGCCCTGGTCGGCCAGACGCTGGGCAATGCTGGCGGTCGAAGGGTTGCCGTAGCGCATCGCCCAGTCGACGACGACATCAGGCAGGTCGCGCAGCGCTTCGGCCAGCTTTTCGGCCTGGGCACGGGTGTAGGTGCGCAGCGGCGACTCGTTCTTTTCCCGGTTCCAGATCCGGGCGTAATTGGCGCCCGACTTCTTGGGGCGCGTGGTGAGCACAAGTCCATAGAGGATCGGATACCAGATCGCCCTGTTGAGCTCGATGACGCGCGGATCGGACAGGAATTCACGCAGATACCGCCACATCGGCTTGAAATCGGTGCCATCGGGCGTGCCCAGATTGACCAGCATGACGCCGATCTTGCCCGCCTTGACCGGCGGATGCCCAGCGGGCAACGGGCCGAGCGCTTTTGCGACCTTGGGATCGGCAGGGGTGGGAAGCGTCATAAGGGTTCTCCGGGAGACGCGAACCTAACCATCTTGCGCGCGCATTCAATGCAGCGTCTGGCCGCACCTTAAAGCGGATTGTCCGAATGGATTCAGACGACCCGCTTTAACTCTTTGTTTTATGCATGTCGTTCTCCCAAAACCGAGGTCACTTTTGGGCGACATGCATTAAAACGCTAAATTAACCAGCGGCGACCACAGTAGCTTGTTCGATCACGGTCCGCAGGCGCGCTCATGCCCGTCGCTGATGCCAAGGATGGTTCGGCCGTCCCGAAACGGGAGGCCGAAGGCATGGACCGCTCCCGCCACATGGAAGACGAACTGCGGGAGCAGAACCAACGCTTTTCGGCTGCGGTCGAGAACATGTCGCACGGCCTGTGCATGTTCGACGCCGACGAGCGGATGATCATCTGCAACGGCAACTACCTAAACATCTTTTGCCTCGACGCCAGGGTGATAAGGCCCGGCATCCGGTTCCTCGACATTCTGCGCCACAGCGTCGATATCGGCGTCGCCTCGCAAACCGCCGACGAACTCTACGCCATCCGCAAGCCCTATATCGATCAGGCAAAGCCCTCGACCTACGAAGAAACACTGTCGGACGGCCGCATCGTCAGCATCTCGCACCGCCCTCTGGCTCTGGGCGGCTGGGTTTCGATCTATGAAGACATCACCGAGCAGCGCCGCGCGCAAGAGGATCTCAAGGAACAGCACCGCCGCTTCGACGCAGCGCTCGCCAACATGTCGCAAGGCTTGCTGATGTATGACGCCGACGGCAAGATGATCGTGCGCAACCGGCGTTTTCTGGAGCTCTACAAGGTCACCCCGGCGGACTTTCCGCTTGGAACGACGCACCGCGACGCGCTCGAACGGTTGCTGGAACTCGGCATCTATACGAAGATCGATGTCGACAGCGAAGTCGCCAAGACCGAAGCCTGTCTGGCGGCGGCAAAAATGCATTCGGCCTATCGGCATCTTACCGACGGCAGGACGGTTTTGGTCACACGTCGGCCGATGGATGGCGGCGGCTGGGTGGTGACCTTCGACGACGTCACCGAACGTCGCCGCACCGAAGAGCGCATGACCCATCTTGCGCATCACGACACGCTGACGGGATTGCCCAACCGCTCGATGTTTCGCGAACGGCTCGACCTTGCGCTGGAGGACACGGCGGCCACGCCGCTGGCGATCTTCTCGCTCGATCTCGATCGCTTCAAGGCAGTCAACGACACCTGGGGACATCCGGCCGGCGACTGGCTGCTGAAGAGCGTGGCCGAGCGGCTGC
Organism: Mesorhizobium sp. M7A.F.Ca.CA.001.08.2.1; assembly: GCF_003998455.1. Taxonomy (NCBI): domain Bacteria; kingdom Pseudomonadati; phylum Pseudomonadota; class Alphaproteobacteria; order Hyphomicrobiales; family Phyllobacteriaceae; genus Mesorhizobium; species Mesorhizobium sp. M7A.F.Ca.CA.001.08.2.1. The sequence continues at coordinate 8,289 of NZ_RZPW01000148.1, forward strand.
AGCGCTGCCTGCATAATGAAAACGACGTCGTTGCCCGCTTCGGCGGCGACGAATTCGTCATCATCCAGTTCAATTTCAAGGGCATTGCCAATGCTGAAAAACTCGCGAAGCGCATCGTCGAGACAATCGGAAAACCGTTCCGCGACAAGAGCCGCGAGATGCATATCGGCATCAGCCTGGGCATCGCGGTTTTCCCCGACGACGGCGGAGACGCCGACACGCTGCTGAGGAACGCCGATACAGCGCTTTACCGGGCGAAGAGCGAAGGCCGCAATCTGTATCGGTTCTTCGAACCCGGAATGGACGCAATGGTACAGGCACGGCGTGCGTTGGAGGTCGACCTCGGGACCGCACTGTCGCGCCAGGAATTCGACCTCGATTTCCAACCCATCATGAACATCGCCTCCGGCGAGATCGTCGGCGCGGAAGCCTTGATGCGCTGGCATTCCCCAGAACGTGGCATGGTGGCGCCGGACAGCTTCATTCCGGTCGCCGAAGAAACCGGATTGATCGTGCCGCTTGGAGAATGGGCGCTGAGGAAAGCCTGCACGGCGGCGGCACGCTGGCCCGCCGGCCTGCGCGTCGCGGTCAATGTCTCGGCCGTGCAACTTAAAAGCGGCAGCTTCGCCCGCAGCGTCATCTCGGCGCTGGCTTTCTCCGGCGTGCCAGCCGGTCGGTTGGAACTGGAGATCACCGAAACCGTGCTGATGGATGAAAGCGAGGTGGTGCTAAGGACGCTGCGGCAGTTGCGTGAACTCGGCATCCGCATCGCGCTGGACGATTTCGGCACCGGCTATTCGTCGCTCGGCTACCTCAGGCGTTTTCCTGTCGACAAGATCAAGATCGACCGTTCGTTCATCCACGATTTGAGCAATCGCGACACCGCGGCGATCGTTCGCACCGTCATCGGGCTGGGTGCCGAGCTTGGCATCACTGTCACCGCCGAGGGGGTCGAGACCGAGGTGCAACTCGATATCCTGCGCAGCAATGGCTGCACCGAGGCGCAGGGCTTTCTGATCGGCGCGCCGTCAAAGGCGGCCGAGATCCAGCGCCTGTTGAGATCCCGGGCGCCGCACAGCCAGACCGGCTAGGCCGGCCATCGTCAATGCAGCGTCTCGATGTACTTTTCGTGGAAGCTGACATAGCCGGGCTCGACCACCTTGAGATGCCGCTCGATCAGCGCATGAAACCGCGGCAGTTGATGAAACGGCACGCCGGGATAGGCATGATGCTCGGCATGGAACGGCATGTTCCACGCCAGCTTGCGGACCAGCCAGTTGGTCAATGTGGTCCTGGTGTTCTCCAGCATGTTGGCGACGAACGGACAGCGACCATGCTCGGCCAAGAGATAGAGGCGCAGAAACGGCTGCCCCAACAGAGCGGGCAAAATCCAGACATAGACAAGCACCGAGAGCCGGAAATAGACGGCCAGCAGAAGGAGCACGGCATAAAAGGCAATCATGGCGCGTGCCTCGATGCGCACCTTGTCATAGCCCTTTGGCGGAACGTAGCTTTCGCGACCACGATCCGCGGCGTTGGCATAAAGCGTGTTGATGTGGCCCCACCATAACGGGATGCCGGATATGTGGACGAGGTATTGCCGCCATGTCTCCGGCTTGGGGAACGCCAGTTCCGGGTCATTGTCGGGATCTTGCGTGTATCGATGGTGGGCAAAGTGGAAGTAGCGGAACCAGTCCGCCGGCAGCACGATCGCCAGGCTGCACACCCGCGCCACGACATCGTTCAGCCGCTGCGCCTCAAAGGC
>NZ_RZPW01001489.1:0-416 GCF_003998455.1 Mesorhizobium sp. M7A.F.Ca.CA.001.08.2.1
CGTCAAGCCCGAGGATACCAAGCGCATTGACGGAAAGCGACAACTTGTCGCCCAGTGACTTTGTCAGCGTCTGGGTAATGTCCCGTGTCGGCGTCGTCTTGATGTTTTTGGCGGCGATCTCGGTTTTGTTGAAGCCCAGGTTGGTCGGGCTGACGTTGGTGATGTCGGCACCCGCCGAACCCTTCACCAGTATTAGCGGGATTTTTAACAGCAGCAGATTGAGGCTGACATCCGCGATATTGGCGTCGGAGAACGACTGCGGGTTGCTGAAATCCGCGAAGGCGGTGGGGCTGTTATCGGCATCGCTGGCGGCAAGGTTCACCGCCGCGATGCCGGGCTTCGCGGCAATGGTAACCTTCAGGCTGTCGGGGCCGGTCGGGCAGTTGATGTCGGTCAGCTTGGCCTCGGCGTAGGCT
>NZ_RZPW01001490.1:0-414 GCF_003998455.1 Mesorhizobium sp. M7A.F.Ca.CA.001.08.2.1
CATTTCGGAGATGCCGTTCGGCTGGCAGCCGCGCGCTCAGGATTTTCCGCGCCGCAACCGCCTTGTCGCGGGTGCGGTCCTTGGGCTGGTGGTGGTCGAGGCAGCGCAACGCTCTGGGTCCCTGATCAGCGCCAGGCTTGCCGGCGAAATGGGCCGACTGGTCTTCGCTGTACCGGGCTCACCGCTCGATCCACGCGCCGCCGGCGCCAACGGCCTGCTCAAGGAGGGCGCCACCCTGGTCACCGAGGTATCGGATATTTCCAGGGCAATCGCGCCGCTGACCGGCATGCGAGCGCCCGACGTGCCGCCGTTCGAAGAGCCGCCCGACTTCTTGGCCGCACCACCGCCCCGCGAAAGCGACCGCGCCCGCGTCATCGAGGCACTCGGCCCGACGCCCGTCTCGGTCGACGAGAT
>NZ_RZPW01001491.1:0-411 GCF_003998455.1 Mesorhizobium sp. M7A.F.Ca.CA.001.08.2.1
AGCCGGCGGCGTCGGCGAAGTGCTCGGGAAATTGCGAGGCATAGACGTAGAGCTTTTTCGGTACGCAGCCGCGGATGACGCAGGTGCCGCCATAGCGGTATTCCTCGGCGATGCCGACACGCTTGCCGAGAGCCGCGGCGACGCGGGCCGCCCTCACCCCGCCCGAACCGCCGCCGATGACGAAAAGATCGTAGTCGTAACCAGCCATGACGCGGCTCCCAGGCTTCAGAAATGTGTCAGACAGGTAGGCCGCAAAACGGCAAAAGAAAAGCCCGGACAGGCCGGGCTTTCGCAGTAGGCCGCAAGGCCAATTTGAAAATGCGCGTCAGTTGTTGTCCGCGGGGGCCGCGCCATCGGCGGGCGCTGCGCCATCGGCCGGAGCGGCGGCTCCGTCGGCGGGCGCGGCGGGTG
>NZ_RZPW01001492.1:0-406 GCF_003998455.1 Mesorhizobium sp. M7A.F.Ca.CA.001.08.2.1
ATCCGGTGTTGACCAGATCAAGCGCCATTTCGGCGCCCGGTGCACAACAACTCATTGCAGCGCTCCATTGGAAATCATGATCCTGCGGACGTCGCGATACGGCTTTTCCAGACCGGCGTCGGCGTCGACTTCCACAATCCAGACGCCGTCCTTCGGCATGTGCTGGGCTGCGAATTCCTGGTCCGAGGCGGGCGCGAGGATGACCGACTTGTCCTCTTTCTCGTAGGCGGGATGGCGAAACAGCACCTTGACGCCATGCAAGGGAACCGGCTTGCCGGCGGCGTCGGTGAGGCCATAGCGAACTTCGCCCCATGCGATGGTCAGCCTGCCGGTCCAGCCAAGGGCTGCTTGCGCGCGACCCTCCTCGGCCTTCTTGTTGAATTGCTGGCTCGCCACATAGGTGTTC
>NZ_RZPW01001493.1:0-405 GCF_003998455.1 Mesorhizobium sp. M7A.F.Ca.CA.001.08.2.1
TGGCGGGGCTGGATATCTACAAATCCGTCTCGTCCTTCCTGAATGCCGATCTCTCCAACCGCGACGATGTGGCGCCGATGGTTCTGGAGAAGACGGCTGCGTCGAAATTCGGCATCAAGTCGGGCGAGGGCATGTTTGCCTACACGCCCGAGCAGACAAAGGCGCTGCAAGGTGAACGGGCGCGCAAGCTCGTCGCGGTGCGGCGCATCCTGGAAGGCCGGGAGTAGCCAATGTCACATGGTGCGCAGAGGGCCAGCCGGTTTGAGGAGTTCCACCGGCCGGCTGTTTGTGTGAAGGGCGTCTTCGCCATCAAGATGGTGCGGGTGCGGCAGAAAACAGCGCGCGGGGTGACAAGCCATGCGCATTGAAACCATCCGAGCCGCCGGCGACAGGCCGGCCCATATC
>NZ_RZPW01001494.1:0-404 GCF_003998455.1 Mesorhizobium sp. M7A.F.Ca.CA.001.08.2.1
CGGCGGTGACCGCCCAGATGCAGCGGCTGGAGGAAATCGTCGGTGAGCCGCTGCTGGCGCCGCAAGGGCGGGGACGTGGTCTGACGCCGGCGGGTGAGGATCTCGTCGGCCACGCCAAGCGCATTCTTGCCGCCCATCGCGAGGCTTGGCTGGCGCTGAAGGGCGCCCGCGCTGCCGGGCGCGTTGCCATCGGCACGACACAGGATTTCGCCGACAGCGGCCTGCCGGATCTGCTGCGTGCCTTCGCCGGCAGCCATCCGCGCGTCAGGATCGAACTGCGGGTCGGCCGTTCCGCCGAGCTGGCGCAGGCGCTGCAGTCTGGCGGCCTTGATCTGGCGATCGTGATGCGCCAGACGGCAGCGCCGGACGAAGTCGGCGTGCTGCGCGAGCCGATGATATGGCTA
>NZ_RZPW01001495.1:0-401 GCF_003998455.1 Mesorhizobium sp. M7A.F.Ca.CA.001.08.2.1
GTCTGGCATCAGGGCCGACGCGTCGGCTTTGTCACCTCGGGCGGCTACGGCTATACGGTCGGCAAGAGCCTGGCGCTGGCTCTGGTCGACCGCGATTTCGCGGGCGAGGGCACCGCGCTCTCCGTGCATGTCGTGGGTGAGGAACGGCCGGCGCGTGTCGTCGCGGCCTCGCCCTACGATCCCCTGGGCAAGGCAATGCGGCAATGAGGAGGATTTCCGATGGTCGATGACGCGGCACGGGACGGCAGGCGCGAGCGCCGGCGTGGACGCACGGGCGAGGCCGGCAGCGAAAGCAGCCGCCGTCCCAATTACCATTCGCTGAAGAACCCGTTCCTGCCGCAGCCGATCTTTTCGGACGACCAGGTGGCGTCGATCCACGACACGGCGCTGCGGGTGCTGGA
>NZ_RZPW01001496.1:0-399 GCF_003998455.1 Mesorhizobium sp. M7A.F.Ca.CA.001.08.2.1
AGGCAGGTTGTCGTGCGGTCGATGTAATAGGCCCGATAGTCGGGGTGGACATTCGGATGGAGAGCCAGCGCAAGGATGAGGATTTCTGACACGGCCAAAGCCGCGGCGAGCGCGTAACACCCAAGCGAGATCGCGCGTGCGTAGGGGTTGCCGACGTCAGACCAAAGCAAGGTAGCCCCCAATCCATGCCACTGTCATGAAATAGCAGGCGACCAGAAAGAGAAACAAAGCGGCTATCCAGGTCAGTTTCGATGCCGACAGCAAGAACGCCATCAACAGTATCAGAGGCGCAAGCCCAATGACGTATCTGACCATGGAGGCCAGATTCGTAATCAATGGCACGACAATGCTGATCGCGCAAAAGATACCAGCGCCATATTGCTTGCGAGCCATCAGCAC
>NZ_RZPW01001497.1:0-398 GCF_003998455.1 Mesorhizobium sp. M7A.F.Ca.CA.001.08.2.1
GCTTACGCCGCGGGCACCGTTTTCACTTCGTGTCGTAGAGTTTCAGGATCGGTTCGACGCTCGAGGCGTCGTAGAGGCTGAACGTATGGATGTCGTAGCCGATCGGCTCACCCGAAGCGGCGAGCCCGAGCAGCGCCACCGGCATGAAGCCCTGCGCAGACGGGAACTGCCAGGCGGCCGCATTGACGAAACCGGATTTGACGGCTTCCGCGGTTTCCTTGGAATTGCCCCAGCCGACGACCGGGATCTTGCCGGCCGGCACGCCGGCGCCGTCGAACACCCGCTTGACGCTGGCCGCGACGGAATCGCCAAGCGCGATGATCGCCGGCGGATTGTTGGCCACCATGTAGTCGGTCATCTTGGCAATGATGCCGGCCGGGTCGGTGCCGCAATCGACC
>NZ_RZPW01001498.1:0-396 GCF_003998455.1 Mesorhizobium sp. M7A.F.Ca.CA.001.08.2.1
ATGCTGGGGTCCCTGGGGTGGGGCGATCTTCTCAACAATAGGCACGGTCAGCTTCGGACTGATAACCCGGGTGAACGCGGAATACCATCCGGCCGCCCGGACTGCTGGGGCAAGGAGGTTCTGGCACAATCCTCAGCTTTTGAGGCTCATATCCGCCTACGCCATCGGCTACATCCACATGTCCGGAGTGGTGAGCGCCGCCCATATTGAGCCGGGTGTCTTGGACATTTTCCGTTTCGGGACGGATCTGTTCATGGTTCTGGCCGGTTTTCTTACCGCGCATGTGCTTGGGAACAATGGCAGGTCGGCCGGCGCCTATTTGCGAACGAGGCTCATTCGAATCGTGCCCTTGTATTGGGGCGTCACGATTCTCGCATTTCTTGTCGAGAACTACGC
>NZ_RZPW01000149.1:0-10040 GCF_003998455.1 Mesorhizobium sp. M7A.F.Ca.CA.001.08.2.1
GAAAAGGAACGCCCGCCAGGACCCATCACCTTCACCCAAGGCCTCAGACGCTTCAACGCCATCGTCGACGGCTTCGTTCTCGCCTCACAAAAATGAACCCGAAGCAAATGTGTGCGCACGCTAGCCCCTGTGGGAGAAGGCAAAGACGTGCCTGATCAGGCGGCCGCTTCCTGCTGTTGCAGCACGGTGCGGCTGAGGCGGCGGACCTCCTCGTCGTTGAGCAGGCCGCCAGCGCGCAGCAGGCTGGCAAAGCGGCCATTGCGCAGCGACAGCTCGGTGAAGCCGCCCATCTCGACCACCCTGCCCTTGTCCATGAACACGACCAGATCGGCGTCGCGAACGGTGGTCAGGCGGTGGGCGATGATGAAGGTGGTGCGGTCGCGGCGCAGTTCGTCGATCGCTTCCTTGACGCGGTCCTCGGTCTCGACGTCGAGCGCGCTGGTCGCCTCGTCGAGCACCAGGATCGGTGCGTCCTTCAGTACGGCACGGGCAATGGCGATGCGCTGACGTTCGCCGCCCGACAACTGGCCGCCACGTTCGCCAACCACCGTGTCGTAGCCATTGCTCTTGGACAGGATGAAGTCCTGTGCGGCAGCCGCATTGGCGGCGGCATGGATCTCGTCATTGCTTGCATCGGCGCGGCCGACACGGATGTTGTCCTCGATCGAGCGGTTGAGCAGGCCGGCATCCTGGAACACCGTGGCGATCGAATGGCGCACCGACTTGCGGGTCACGGTGCGGGTGTCGATGCCGTCGATCAGTATACGGCCATGGGACGGCGAGAAGACACGCTGCAGCAGGTTGATGAGCGTGGTCTTGCCGGCACCCGTCGGGCCCACGATGGCGACGGTCTGGCCCGCCTGCACCTCGAAGGACACGTCGTCGATGCCTTGGCCGGAATTGGCGAATTCAAAGCCGACATTCTCGAAGCGCACATGGCCGGTGACGTTGGAAAGATCGCGCAAGCCGTCCGGCTCGGCGGAATCAGCCGCGGAGTCCTCGAGATGGTAGAAATCCTCGAGCTTGGCACGGGCCTCGGAAATCTGGTTCGCGAAAGCCGACATCTGGTCGAGGCGAGCGATCAGCATCGTGGCAAAACCGGTGAAGGCAATGACGTCGCCGACACCCAACTGACCATGAGTCACGAGATAGGAGCCGATCGACAACACGATCAGCATCGAGATTGCCGATGACAGACGGTGCAAGGCATTGGCCAGCGCCCACCAGTCGAGCACAGGGTTCTGCGCGTCGAGCAGGTTCTTGACGTAGCGGCGCAGCGTATCGGCCTCGTGGCCGAGGCGATTGTAGCTCTGCAGCACTGCAACGTTGCTGACCGAGTCGGTCACATGCGCGAACACCTTGTGGTAGTGGCGCTCGACCGCGGCCTGGCCCGCCTTGGTGCGGCGCATGACCATCCGGCCGATGCCGACATAGAGCAGCCCGAGGCCAAGCAGCACCAGCGACATGCGCAGGTCCATGCTGATCGCGGTCGGAACCAGCAGTACGAGGGCGACAGCCGTGGACAGATGCTGGCGCATGAATTCGAGCCAAAGGCTGAACAGGGTTTCGACGGCACGCAGCATCGTGTGCAGCGCATTGGAGGTGCCGTGCTGATGGTGCCAGGCGAGCGGCATGGTGATCACGCGCTCGAACGACTCGCAAAGCACTTCGCTGCGCCGAGCATGGGCAAAGCGGTCAGCGCCGCGCGCCACCATGACGAAGGCAACGATGTTGAAGGCGCCGAGACCGGCCCACATGATCAGGGTGGTGAAGACAGAGCCACGCTCGGAGATGGCGCCGATGACGCGACCGAACATAATCGGCTCGAGAAGCGCTACGATGGCGAGAGCCACGTTGGCCGAACAGATCAACGCAACGCGTTTCCTGTCCGCGGCCAGATAACCGAGAGCTCGCCAGTAGATTTGCAGAAGGGTCACCCCAGTTACTCCGCCACGCTGTTTATTGTGCACTGCATCATTTTATTCGTACCGGTTGATACGTCGCAAAACAATGGCCGTGTACCCCTTCAGTTCCCTTAGAGCGAACAAAAGATGGCGACGTTCCGAAATCTGCCGTGATCACCTAACGGTTTGAGAAGACAGGTAAAATGTCAGGCATGCGGCGAAATCATGGCAGTTGGCACGTGCTGCCATAATTTTAATCAGCAACAATGTCGGGCGGATGACTGAGGCCGAAATCGCCTTTCGCGAAGTATAAAGCAAAACAAAGCTGCAGGATGCCCTTCCAGGCGAAGGGTGGCCAAACCCTCACCGCTCGCGGCTACTCCTATGGGGCGCCTCAAGCCTTTGATTACATAGACTTCTCGGCGGGATGCCCCTCAACGGCAGACGGCAACGCCAGGCGGGATGGGGCCTCTCATCCCGCCGTGGTGACAAAAGTCGCGGCCCGGAACCCCCGCTCCGAGCGCATGCTTTTTGGGCAACAGGCCTCAGGCCGGGATCCTGATGACCACCTCGGCAACTTCGCCGTCCTTCAGCTCGACTGCCGAAGCCTTGGTCTTTGCCCCATTCACCTCCAGCGACACGGCCTTGGCCTTATTGTCGCGAATGACACGAACCTTGAGTTCCGCCCCCAGCATTTTGAGATTTGCCGAGTACCCATCCCAGTGGCTTGGCAGCTTCGGCTTGAACTGGACACGCTTGCCGCGCCGTTCGATGCCCAGAATGCCTTCGACCGCAGCCCTGTAGAGCCAGCCGGCAGAGCCGGTATACCAGGTCCAGCCGCCACGGCCGCCCTTGCCGTTGCCGGCATTGTCGTCCCCGGCATAGATGTCGGCCGCCACGACATAGGGCTCCACTCGATAGTGCTCGGCCGTGGCCTCGTCGGTCGCGTGGTTGATGGGATTCAGCATCGAGAAACAACGATAGGCCTCGTCGACCTGCCCCATCTCGGCAAGCGCAATGACGAACCATGTGGCGGCGTGGGTGTACTGGCCGCCATTCTCGCGCACGCCAGGCGGATAGCTCTTGATGTAACCGGGGTCCTTTTCCGTCTTCGAGAATGGCGGCGTGAACAGCTTGACGATCTTCAGCTTGTCGTCGACGAGCAGCTTCGTTGCTTGCTCCATCGCGGTCGTCGAGCGTGCCGGATCGCCCTCTCCCGAAAGCACGCTCCAAGACTGGGCGATCGAGTCGATCTTGCACTCCTGCGAGTTGCGAGACCCCAAAGGCGTGCCGTCGTCGAAACTGCCGCGCCGGTACCATTCGCCGTCCCATGCGGTGCTCTCCAGCGCCCGCTTCAGAACATCGCCATGCTTTGCCCAGGCCTGTGCTCGCTTGGCATCACCCTCGGTCTTGGCGACGGGGGCGAAATCGCCCAGCGTCTTCAACAGGAACCAGCCGAGCCAGACGCTCTCGCCCTTGCCGTGCTCGCCGACGCGGTTCATGCCGTCGTTCCAGTCGCCGCCGAGGATCAGCGGCAGGCCCGCGGGGCTGCTGCGCTTGATGGCGAGATCGAGCGCACGCGCGCAGTGGTCGTAGAGCGTCGCTGTCTTCTTCGAAATTTCCGGGGTGAAGAAGGCATCGTGCTCGCCCTCGCCCAGCGGCTGTCCATCGATGAAGGCCAATTGCTCCTTGAGGATGGAGGCATCGCCAGTGACCAGCAAATAGCGCGCCGTAGCGTGGGCAAGCCAGACTACGTCGTCGGAGATCAACGTGCGTACGCCAGCACCCGTGCGCGGCAGCCACCAGTGCTGCACGTCGCCTTCGGGGAACTGCCGCCGCGCCGCGTTGAGGATCTGGTCGCGCGCCAACTGCGGGTCATGCGCCAGCAGCGCCAGCGTATCCTGCAACTGGTCGCGGAAGCCGAAGGCGCCGCTGGCCTGATAGAAGGCCGAGCGGGCGCGGATGCGGCAGGCCAGGCTTTGATAGGGCAGCCAGTGATTGACCATGGCGTCGAGCGCCTTGTCGGGCGTCTCGACCTGGATGGTGTCGAGGAAGCCGCGCCATTCGCGCTCATTGTCGGCCAATCGCTGGTCGAAGTCCTTGGCCCGATGCTCCTGCACCAGCGCGCTCGCCTCCTCGACCGACTCGGCGTCGCCGAGCAGCCAGAGCAGCGTCACGTCGCCGCCTGCCGGGATCTCGACGTCGCGGGCAATCGCCGCGCACGGATCGTCGCCGGCCTCGACACGGCCAGACAGCGCCGCACCGCTCAGTACCGCCTGCGGTAGCTCGCTGGAGCCATGCCGGCCCAGGAACTCCGATCGGTCTGTCGTCACCGAATGGACGCCGCCGTCGGCCGCCAGGAACGCAACCCGCTCGCCGAAATCCAGCCCGTAGGGATTTTGTGCGAGCAGCGCCCCACTGGCGGCATCCCGCGACGGGACGATGGTTGCCGCAGTGCGCGACCGATGCCCGCCGAGCACCCATTCGGCATAGGCATAGACACGCAGCCGCGCCGGCACCGAGCCGGAATTCTGGATGCGCAGCCGCGAGATTTTCAGGGAATCGACCGGATCGACGACATGGGTAAGGTCCATCGACAACGGTCCGCGCTTCGAGCGGAAGGTCGAGAAACCCTGGCCGTGCCAGGCCTCGTAGGTCATCGAGGGATCGCGCACCATGGCGGCGAGCGGCGAGAATGCCTTGCCGCTGGCCTGATCGTAGATATAGAGGCCCTCGCCCGGGCGGTTCGAGACCGGATCATTCGACCACGGCGTCAATTGGTAGTCGCGGCTGTTTCGGCTCCAGGTGAAGGCTGCGCCCTCGGCGGAGGTGTGGAAGCCGAACGAGGCGTTTGAGACGACGTTGATCCACGGCTGCGGCGTCGTGCGCCGCCCGGCCAGGCGCACGACATAGTGCCGTCCGTCGCCGTCGAAACCGCCAAAGCCGTTCCATTGGCTGAGTCCGCTGCCATCGGCGCTGACATTGGCCACCGCCTGCGAGGCAGGAGTATGCGTCGTGGGTGTCGGCGACGGCAATTCACGCGGAATCGGCAACGTTGCCAGAGCATCCCGCGCCTGCAGGGCCGCCGCCTCGGCGCGCTCGATCTGGTCGAAGATGGTGCCGTTGCGCGTGTGCAGGACGACGCGGGCGACGGCGAGCAGCGTCTTGTAGGTGGTCTCGTCCATAAGATCGCGGCGCACCGCGAAAATGTGCTGGCGCGGCCCGAGCTCCTTGCCGCGCAGACGGCTGTTTTCGCACAGCGTCTCGACCGCCCGCTGCAGGTCCTGGACATAGGAGGACGCCTGCTCGTTGACGACGACGAAGTCGATCATCATGCCGCGGGTGCGCATATATTCCTGGAACCGCAGCGCCTGGGCGACGATTTCGAGATCGGCGACATCGCCGATCCTGACCAGGAAGATCGGGAAATCGCCGGAAATGCTTGTCGGCCACAGGCTCGACTGCTTGCCCAGCCCCGAGGCGATGGATTCCGCGGGAAGACGCAGGAACGGATCCGGATAGATCAGATAGCGCGCCAGCTTCTGCACATTGGCGGCATCGGTCAGGCTGAGGCCCATATGGCGGGTCTGCACCTGGCTGCGGGTCCAGGCAAGCATGGCCTGGCGGGCAAAGCTCTCCGGATGGTCGAGGCGGGCGATGGCTTCGTCCAGTTCGGCACGGCCGGCGCCGACGACTGTCCAGAAGGTCAGCGATATCTTCTTGTTGGCCGGCACGCGCACCTGTCGGCGCAGCGAGGCGACGGGATCGAGCGTAAAGCCTGAGTGGCCGCCCAGCCTGGCGCCCGGGTCGAAAGCGGCTGCGTCGACGATGGTGCGGCCACGGCCGATGAAGGCGCGCCTGTCGGTCTCGGCCTCGGCGTCGCGCGCCGATCCGGACGGATCGGTGACGAAATGCACCATGGCGATATCGGGCTCGCTGGTCTCGCGCTTGCGCCGCGTGGCGAAGATCGCCGCGTTGTTCGCAGAGATTTCGGTTTCCACGAACATCTTCGAGAAGGCCGGATGCGCGTTGTCGGACGCCTCCAGGCCGAGCACCAGCTCGGCAAAGGAGGTCACTTCGATGTGACGGTCGGACGGACCGTCATTGTAGAGCGTGACCCGACGGCCCTCGCCATTGCCTTCCGAGATGACGATGCATTCGACCTCGGAGCGCAACGTGCCCACCGATTTGACGAAGCTCGCCTTGTCGTCGGAGAACAAGGTCTGCGCCTTTTCCTCGGCGGCTCGCTTCGGTTCGGCTGTAGCCGACCACCAGTCGCCGGTGCCGGCGTCACGCAGGAAGATGTAGGAGCCGAGCCGGTCCTCGGTCGGATCCGGCTGCCAGCGGGTGACGGAGAGATCGCCCCAGCGGCTGTAGCCCGAGCCGGTCGCGCTGACCATCACCGAATAGCGGCCGTTCGACATGACGTTGGTCGACCGCAGCGACTGCAGCGGATTGAGCACGATGCGGGTGTCGGGGCTGTCGACTTCGGTCTCGTCCTTGGAGCGTTCGTCGGCCTCGGTCCTGACGGTCGCTGTCGGGATGTCGCGCGGCGCCCTCTCCTGCAGCAAGAGTTCGGCCGATTCGATGACCGGATCGCTGTGGAAGCGGTCGCGCATGCGACCTTCGAAGATGGCGTCGGCAACCGCCGCGATCGACATGCCCGAATGGTGGGCCATATAATTCTGGACGACGACATGGTCCGTGCCTTCCGGCACGCGCTGCGGCGTGAAGTCGACGGCATCGTAGTAGCCGTGGCGGCCGAGCGCCCCGATCTCCCGCAATCGGGCGAGATTCAGCACGGCTTCACGCGGATTGAACTGGGCCGCCAGTATGGTGGCGTAAGGCGCGATCACCGTGTTCTGGCCAAGACCGCGCTTCAGCCCGAGGCCTGGAACGCCGAAATTGGTATATTGGTAGGTCAGTTCGCGGTCGCGGGCATTGTAGGCGGCCTCCGAAATGCCCCACGGCACGTTCTTCTGGCGGCCATACTGGATCTGGCGTTTGATGATCAGCTTGCTGGTCTGGTTGAGGATCGAGCCCTGCGGCTCCTTCATGACCAGCGGCGGCATCAGATATTCGAACATCGAGCCGGACCAGGACATCAGCGCGCCCTGGAAACCGATTTCGACGATCGGCCGGCCAAGCCTGAACCAGTGCTCGGTCGGCAGATCGCCCTTGGCGATGGCGAACAGGCTGGTCAGCCGCGCTTCGGAAGCCAGAAGGTCGTAGCAGCTTTCGTCGAGCTGGTGTTCCTCGACCCGGTAGCCGATCGACAGCAGCTTGCGCTCCGGCCGCATCAGGAAGGAGAAATCCATCTCGAAGGCATAGCGGCGGGTGCGCTCGCGTAAGGTGAGCAGCTTGGCACGCAGCGCCTCGACGGCATTGTCGTCGCTGTGTGCGTCATGGACGTGCGCTTCGCAGGTGGCTTCCAGCCTTGCCGCCCAGTCGACGATGACGTCGCTCTGGGGTGACACCGCCTCGGTATGGATGGCGGTGGCCAATTTGCGGATTTCGCCTGCCAGCACAGCCAGGTTGATGGTGCGGATCGACGCCATTTCGGGCTGCGCCTTGATGGTGTCGACAGCGCGCCGCATGCCGTCGAGACGGTCGGCGAGGCGCTGGCGCAGCGGGCGCAACTGACGGCGGTCGTCGGGCAGATCATCGAGGCTTTCGCTGAGGATGGTGACCGTGTCGAGAATGCCTTCGAAATCGCCCTGGAGGTGGACGGAGGGCGCCTCGGCCCATTCGGCGCAGGCCGCCGCCACCGCCACCAGATGGCCAGCGAGGTTGCCGCTGTCGACAGCCGAGATGTAGAGCGGATAGAGCGGCTTCAGCGTCGTGGTGTCGTACCAGTTGAAGAGGTGACCGCGCTCACGCGGCATGCCCTCGATCGTGGCCATGGTGGCGTCGATGCGGGTGATGGCGTCGGACAGGCTGATCCAGCCGAAGTCGCGGGCGGAAACGACGGACAGCAGGTAGACGCCGATATTGGTGGGCGAAGTACGAGGCGCCACCACCGGCGCCGGGCTTTCCTGGAAATTGTCGGGCGGCAGATGGTGATGCTCTGCCGTCACGAAGCTTTCGAAATAGTGCCATGTGCGCCGCGCCACCGTGCGCAAAGTATGGATATCGGCCTGCGATATGCGCAAGCGATCCTCGGTTTCAGCCGAACGGCTGATCCAGCTGGCGATGGCGGGCGAGCCAATCCAGAACAGCGCGAAGAAGAAGGCAACGAAGGCGCCGGTCGAGTCGGCCAGCACCGGAATGGCAAGGCCGACGAAGCCGATGATCACGGCGCCATACATCATGCCGTAATAGGAACCGACATCGTTGTCGCCCGCCTTGTGCGCCTGCGAGGCGGTGCGCCATTCCAAAAGGTTCTGGCGGCTGACGAACAACCGATAGAGCGTGCGCACGATGGCATCGCCCATCATCCAGGCGTTGTGCGCCATCAGCACGATCTTCAGCGCCACCATGGCGGTGCCGAAGGCGACGTCGCGTGCCAGGGCCGAGAAATGGCCGCGTGGCGTCTGGTCGCCGCTCTTGGGCAGGATGGCGTTGACGATGTCGAATGTCGGCGCCATGAACAGGCTGAGGATCAGCAGGGCCTGCCATTGCGCGGCCTGTGTGAAGGGCAGCAGCGTCCAGCCGGCAATCGCCGCCATCACCCAGAAGATCGGCGTCAGCGAGCGGCGCAGATTGTCGATCATCTTCCAGCGCGACAGCGCAGGCACGCCGGAGCGCGGATCGAGCATGAAGCCGAGCAACTGCCAGTCGCCGCGCGCCCAGCGATGGTGGCGCGAGGCGTCGACCGAGTAGCGGGTCGGATAGTCCTCGACCAGTTCGACATCGGTGACCAGCGCCGATCTCGCCAGCGCGCCCTCCAGCAGATCGTGGCTGAGGATGGTGTTTTCCTCGATGCGGCCCTGGAGGGCGGCCTCGAAGGCGTCGACGTGATAGAGGCCCTTGCCGGTGAAGGACCCGTCGCCGAAGACGTCCTGATAGAGATCGGACACGGCAAAGACATAAGGGTCGAGGCCGCGATTGGCCGAAAACACCCGCTGGAAGAACGACGCATCGTCGCCTGATGTCAGCGACGCGGTGATGCGCGGCTGCAGGATCGCGTAGCCGGCGGTGACGACGCGCTTGCTGGCATCGAAATGCGGCCGGTTGAGCGGGTGGCAGAGCTTGCCTACGAGGGTGGCGACCGCGTCACGGGTGGTGCGCGTGTCGGCATCGAGCGTCATCACGTGGACGACGTTCTCCGGCAGCGGCACGTCGAGCGGCAGGAACGTGGTGTCGCTGTCGCCGCGCAGCAGAAGGTCGAGTTCATGCAGCTTGCCGCGCTTGCGCTCCCAGCCCATCCACGACCCTTGCGCCGCATTGAAGAGCCGGCGCCGGTGCAGGATATAGAAGCGCGGCGCGCCTTCGGAGGGATAGCGTGCGTTGAGGCGAGCGATCTCGGCACGCGCGAATTCGAGGATTTCGGTGTCGGCAGCATCGATCTCGGTCTTCGAGTCCGGCCAGTCCGACAGCAGCGCGAAATGGATTTCATCGGCCGTGTTGGCGAGATGATGCACCTCGATATTGCGGATGTTTTCCTCGACATCGTCGCGCGAGCCGATCAGCGACGGCACCACCACCAGCGTGCGCGCCTCGGGCGGCACGCCGTGCCGGTAATCGTAGCCGACGAGGCGCGTCGGTTTCAGGAACAGCGAAACGACCGTGTTGAAGAAGGCGAGCGCGCCCTCGCTGGCCGGCACGGCAAAAAGCGCCAGCATGAGGACGATCGAGGGCACCGACAGGCCGAGATTGGCAAGCGCGTTGCCTGAGAGGACGAGAAGCAGCGCCGTCAGCGCAAACACCGGTACGACGATGCCGAGCCAGCCGGTCTTGCGGAAGGCACGCTTGACTGTCTGGCTGATGGTGGGTCGATAGCCGATCGCCTTCTCCAGCTCGAGCCGGCGTGGGCCGACGAGAAAGAAGCCGACATCGGTGTGGGCGGACCCGGTTAAAACGACGTCGCCGTCGCCATCGCTGGCGGCGTGGCCGGCCAGCTCGATGGCCTTCTCGGCGACGCGATATTCCGAAAGGTTCGAGCGGCGCGCCAATTCCTCGATCGCGGTCCGGTAC
>NZ_RZPW01000014.1:0-24330 GCF_003998455.1 Mesorhizobium sp. M7A.F.Ca.CA.001.08.2.1
CACCCCAATACGCCGCAGCGCATCGATCTGGCGCAGCGCCATGCCCGCCAGTTCGGCGCGCCGGGCGTCGGCACGCGAGACCGCGATTCCTTCCTCGCCGGCATAGACGGCCTGCTCTATGGCGACACGCCGGAAGAAGGCTATGTGCGCGGCGAAACCTTCCTGCATCCGGGCCTTGGCGTTTCGTTCACGGTACCGGACGGCTTCATCATCGACAATTCGGCGGCAGCGGTGACGGCCACCGGCCCCGGCGACATAGCGATCCGTTTCGATGGCGTGTCGATCGACAAGAACCGGGCGCTGACGGACTATATCCGCAGCGGCTGGGTGGCTGGTCTCGTCGACAGCAGCGTCAGGCAGGAAACCATCAACGGCAACGAGGCAGCGACCGCGCATGCCGGCGCCGAAGGCTGGCAGTTCGACATTGCGGTGATCCGCGCCGGCGGCCAGGTCTATCGGCTGCTGACCGCGGCCCCTTCGGCCAGCACGTCGCTGGACACAATCGCCCGCTCGGTCAGCGGCTCGTTCCGGATCTTGAGTGCCGCCGAAAAGGCGGCGCTGAAGCCGCTGCGCATCCGCGTCGTCACTGTCCAGCCTGGGCAGACGATGGGTTCGCTTTCGGCGCAGATGGTCGGCGTCGACCGTAAGCTCGACCTGTTCCGCGTCCTCAACGCGCTGTCGCCTGGTGCCGCGGTTTCGGCCGGCGACAAGGTCAAGATCGTCACGGACAAGTAGGCACCTCCGGACGCCTGCCGCCGTTCAGGCGGCAGTCGCCATGAACTCCGGATTCTGCTTCACCAACGCGACCTTCAGCTTTTCCATGGCGCGGGCCTCGATCTGGCGGACGCGTTCCTTGGAGATGCCGAGGGTTTCGCCGAGCGCTTCCAGCGTCGCGCCCTCGTCGTTAAGCCGGCGTTCCTCGATGATCCTCAACTCCCGTGCGTTGAGCGCGCGAAGCGCCTCCCTCAGCCAGAGCGAGCGGCGCGCGACATCGATCTTGTCGCCGACGATCTCGTCGGGCAGCGGATCGTCCGAGACCAGGAATTCCATGCGCTCGGTCGAACCCGCATCGTCGGCAACCGGCATGTTGAGTGAGGAGTCGGGAGCCGACAGCCGCGAATCCATCATCGCCACGTCGGCTTCGGAGACGCCGAGTGCTTCCGATACTTCGCGATAGAGCGTTGCGTTTGACAGTGGCTCGGCGCCATTCGCCAGCCGCGCGCGCAGGCGTCGCAGGTTGAAGAACAGCGCCTTCTGCGCCGAGCTGGTGCCGCCACGCACGATCGACCAGTTGCGCAGGATGTAGTCCTGCATCGAGGCCCGGATCCACCATGTCGCATAGGTCGAGAACCGCACCTCGCGCTCCGGCTCGAAGCGGGCAGCGGCCTCGAGCAGTCCGACATGACCCTCCTGGACCAGGTCGCCGAGCGGCAGGCCGTAATGGCGGAATTTGGAGGCCATGGAAATGACCAGCCGCATATGCGCGACGGTGATGCTGTGCAGCGCGTTCTGGTCGTTGTCCTCTTTCCAGAGCAATGCAAGCCGATGCTCTTCGTCACGCTCGAGGTAGGGAGCCTTCATCGCCGCGCGGACCATGATCCGTCCTGCCGTGTCTTCCATCATGAGGCGCTCCCTGGGTGGTGCGGATGACTTTGCAAACTTGGCTGGCGCCTGGGTTGAAATGGCGGCGTCGTGCCCTAGAACAGCCAGAACTGCCATGCGCGGGAAAGGTTCCGCGACCGTGGCTGCGGGTATGTGTTGCCCGACGGGCTCCGGGGATGATCCGCGACAGTTCTGGTGCCGGCTGGAAAGCGCCAGTTTGAGTATCCGATTTCAGAAACTGGTTGTTTTTGGAATTCTGTTCCTTATTTTTTCGGCTTGCATCTGTCAGTTTCCATCGCTCACAATATGCCGGTCGGCCGGCCAAGGACGGGATCACAGAAAAATGAAATGGCTCAAGTCGCTCATCATCGCCGGAACGCTGCAGGCCTTGGCTGTCACCGCAGGCCATGCCGGCGCCAATCTCGACCAGATCAAGCAGGCCGGGGTCATCAAGGTCGGCACGGAAGGCACTTATGCGCCATTCACCTATCATGACACTTCGGGCGCACTGGTCGGCTTCGACGTCGAAATCGCCAAGGCGATCGCCGACAAGCTCGGCGTCAAGGTCGAATTCCTCGAAGGCAAGTGGGACGGGCTGATCGCCGGCCTCGACGCCAATCGCTATGACGCCGTCATCAACGAGGTCGGCATCACCGATGCCCGCAAGGCCAAGTACGACTTCTCCGATCCTTACATCGCCTCCAAGGCGGTGCTGATCGTGCGCGGCGACAACACAGACATCAAGACCTTTGCCGATCTCAAGGGCAAGAAGTCGGCGCAGTCGCTGACCTCGAATTTCGGCAAGCTGGCCGAAACGAACGGCGCCGAGCTGGTCGGCACCGATGGCTTCGACCAATCGATCCAGCTGCTTCTGACAGGCCGTGCCGACGCCACGATCAATGACAGCCTGTCGTTCCTCGACTTCAAGAAGCACAAGCCCGACGCCAATGTGAAGATCGCCGCGCAAGAGGAAAACGCCGACTATTCCGGCGTCATCGTGCGCAAGGGCGATCCGGAGCTGGTCGCGGCGATCAACAAGGCGCTGGCCGACATCAAGGCCGACGGCACCTATAAGAAAATCTCCGACACCTATTTCGGCCAGGACGTTTCGAAGTAATCTATGAGGCGGGCCGCTCCGCGGCCCACAGGACATATCGAGCGGCGAGTCGTCTTTGACGGTCCGCCGCTTTTGTCGTGATATGTCGCGCCTCGACGAAAGCCTCGACTTATTTGGAGGGTCTTACGTGCCGCACTGGCTGCAACTGATGCTGGAGTCGCTGCCTTCGCTGTTGTGGGCGGCGCTGATCTTCACCGTGCCGCTGACGCTGTTGTCCTTCGTCCTTGGACTGACCGTTGGGTTGGGTGCGGCGCTTGCCCGGCTGTTTGGTCCGAAACCGCTGGTCGCGCTGGTGCGCTTCTATGTCTGGATCTTCCGCGGCACGCCGCTGCTGGTGCAGCTGTTCCTTATCTTCTACGGCCTGCCGTCGGTCGGTATCCTGCTCGACGCCTTCACGGCGGCGTTGATCGGCTTCACGCTCAACATCGGCGCCTACACGTCGGAAATCATCCGCGCGGCCATAGGGTCGGTGCCGAAGGGCCAGTGGGAAGCGGCCTATTCGATCGGCATGACCTGGAGCCAGGCGATGCGGCGCACCATCCTGCCGCAAGCCGGCCGGGTCGCGGTGCCGCCGCTTTCCAACACCTTCATCTCATTGGTCAAGGATACGTCGCTGGCCGCCGCCATCACCGTGCCGGAGATGTTCCAGGCGGCGCAGCGCATCGTCGCCACCACCTATGAGCCGCTGATCCTCTATGTCGAGGCGGCGATCCTCTATCTGGCGCTGAGTTCGGTGCTGTCGGCCTTGCAGACGCGGCTGGAGACCCGGCTCAACCGCTATGGCGGCTTCCTGGAGGCACGCTCATGATCGGCCTCAGCAACATCGAAAAGCGCTTTGGCGACAATCTCGTGTTGAAGGGCGTGACGGTCACCATTGCCGAAGGCAGCGTCACGGCGCTGGTCGGCCCGTCGGGCGGGGGAAAGAGCACCCTGCTGCGCTGCATCAACCTCCTGGAGATCCCGACCTCGGGCACGGTGCGCATCGGCGACGAGACGCTCGAATTCCATCCTGGTGGCAGGGTTCCGGCCAGGGATATCCAGCGCCTGCGGCTGCAGACCGGCATGGTGTTCCAGAACTTCCAGCTGTTTCCGCATCGCACCGCGATCGAGAACGTCATGGAAGGGCTGGTGACGGTGCTGAAATGGGCGCCTGAGAGGGCACGCGAGCGGGCGCTGGCTCTGCTGGAGAAGGTGGGGATGGCGCACAAGGCCGACGCCTGGCCGGCGACGCTGTCGGGCGGCCAGCAGCAGCGCGTGGCGATCGCCCGCGCCTTGGCGCCGTCGCCGAAAGTGCTGCTCTGCGACGAGCCGACCTCGGCACTCGACCCGGAACTGGCGCAAGAGGTGGTCGACGTGCTTGGCAAGCTCGCCAGTGAAGGCACGACCATGGTGATGGCGACGCATGATCTGCGCCTCGCCTCCAAGATCGCCAAGGAAGTGGTGTTCCTCGATGCCGGCGTCGTCGTCGAGAAGGGACCGGCCGCGGTGCTGTTCAACAATCCGGAGCAGCAACGGACGAAGCGGTTCATTGCGACGCTGAAGCAGGAGGCTGAGAAGGAAGGCGGCGGCGGGTAGGCGCGGCCTAGGGTCTGTAGAATTCGGGCGATGGCCCCGAAGGCGCGCCGGTTCCGGTATATCTTGCCGGATGCGCGAGCAGGCCGTCAGCCATCCTTCGGCATATCGGGCCTTGCCGCCAGCAGCCGCTGAAATTTCACCGTCAGATCTCCCCCGAAATCGCGGCTCTTCATTTGCAGGTTCAGATATGATGGCTGACGAGCGCCACGCCAAGTCCGATGAGGATCGAACCGCATGTCTTGGGGATCACCCATCCGGCGCCAGTGAACCGGCCAACGGCGAGCGAGGCGATGCCGACCGCCGCAAGGTCGGCCATCGAGAAGATGAGATTGACGATGATGCCGAGGATGAGGAACTGCAACCCGACGGCCATGCCGGCTGACGGATCCACGAACTGCGGCAGGAAGGTCAGGAAGAACAGTGCCGTCTTGGGATTGAGGATCTCGACGACCATGCTGTCGCGAAATGTATTCGGGGCCGGCCTGGCACCATCCTCACCCATCCGGTTCCAGCCCAGGAACATGGCAAGGCCCAGCGAAATGAGATATGCGGCGCCCGCCCATCGGATCACCAAGAAAGCGACCGGCGCGTGTTCCATCAGTGCGGCGAGCCCGACCGCCGCGGCCAGGATGTGCACGTAACAACCAAGATGGACACCCAGTGCCGCCATCAATCCGGCCTGACGGCCATGGGCCAGCGTCTGCGCTGTCATGTAGAGAATCGCCGGTCCTGGCATGCAGGCGAAGGCGAGCGTTGCGAGGGCGAACGGAATCCAGAGATCCAGCGATGGCATGACAGCTCCTCCCATGATCAAGCCGTGGGAGGAGTAGGCCGGGGGGCAGGCCGAAAACATACGGCGGATGCCGTATTTGGATGATGATCGGGTTTGGCTAATCTGCCGATGGTTAAGGGGACGTTGCCGGGTTGCCCATTGTCGCGGCTGCGATATCAGCCGGTGGGCAATCCCAGACGAACCGCGTAGGCGGTCAGTTCGGCGGTGTTGTGGAGACTGAGCTTGCCCATCAGATTTTCGCGATGTTTGCGAGCGGTCGGCAGGCTGATGCCCAGTCGTTCGGCGATGTCGCGCGTGATCATGCCTTGCGCCACCAGTTGAAGGATCTGCCGTTCGCGCCGCGTCAGCGGTACCGGGGACAGGATTTCCTGCGCGGCTATCGGCTCGCTGTCCCTGCCTATATCGCTGACCGCGAAGCGAACGGTTTTCGCCAGATAGGTGCCTCCGTTCTTGACCGCTTCGATGGCAGCGCCGAGTTCCTCGGGATCGCCATCCTTGGTCAGGTAGGCGTTGGCGCCGGCGCTGAGCGCGGCGCGTACTGTCCTCGGCTCGACATTGGCCGTCAGCACCACGATCCGCAGGCGTGGCGCCAAGGTCCTGATGGTGGCGATAAACTGCATCCCGG
Organism: Mesorhizobium sp. M7A.F.Ca.CA.001.08.2.1; assembly: GCF_003998455.1. Taxonomy (NCBI): domain Bacteria; kingdom Pseudomonadati; phylum Pseudomonadota; class Alphaproteobacteria; order Hyphomicrobiales; family Phyllobacteriaceae; genus Mesorhizobium; species Mesorhizobium sp. M7A.F.Ca.CA.001.08.2.1. The sequence continues at coordinate 5,713 of NZ_RZPW01000014.1, forward strand.
CCACACCCGGCATGCCGAGGTCGAGGATCAAAAGGTCGGCGCGCGTGCTTCGCAGCTGGCCAAGCAGCGCCTCGCCATCCGCAGCCTCGGCGACGACCGAGACATTGTCCATAGCCGAGATAAGCAGCTTCAGCCCCTCGCGCACGATGGCATGGTCGTCGGCGAGTATGGCGGTGAGCGAGCGGTTCATCGGGGCACCATCCAGGGCTGCAGCGGCGTATATGGATCGATCGCCAACTTATGCGAAACAGGTTGCCGGTAGATCAACGGTACCGGGGAAGACCGGCCGGAGAATTACTTGGGACAATTGGAGGGATTCGATGCAGGAAGACAAGATACGCCAGGCCCTGGTCGAACTCCTGTATCGCAATTCCTACGGCGTGGTCATCTCCAACATCGTGATCTCGATGGCGGCGGTCTATGTTCTGAGAACGGCCGTTTCCGCCAATTGGCTGACCGGCTGGCTGGTGGCGCTGTATCTGCTGACGGCTATCCGGGTGCTGGCGTCGCGCCGTTTTTTCAGCCGCTCAAGGGATCGCGGCTCGATCTTGCGCTGGGCATGGCTGGCCACGGCGTTTTCCTGTATGTCGGGCCTTCTGTGGGGGGTGCTTGGCTGGGTCGGCTTTATGCCCGAGGCGCCGATCGTGCTGTCCTTCACGGTCATCGTCCTGACTGGTCTCGTCTGCGGTACGGTGCCGTCGCTGTCGGCCTTTCCGCCGGCGCTGGTCGGTTCCATCCTGGCCACGGTGGTGCCGGTCGCCTTGCGCTGCTTGACCACCCAAAGCGATATTTCCGGCGCCTTCCTGTTCCTGCTCGCATCGCTGGTGGCGATCAATTTCTACTACTGCCGTATCACCTACCGCATGCTGCGCGAAACCGTCAGCCTGCGACTGGAGAACGAAACGCTGGTCGAGCACCTGCAAGAGGAACGCGACAGGGCGCAGACCGCCGACCGTGCCAAGACGCGTTTTCTGGCGGCGGCGAGTCACGATCTGCGCCAACCGATCCATGCCCTGAGCCTGCTGGTCTCGACGCTTGCCATATTGGGGCAGCGCGGCGACGTACCCTCCGGCGAGGCGCGCGATCTGGCCAGCCGGGCGAAATCGGTTGTCAGCAACTTCAGTGGGCTGCTCAACGCTTTGCTCGATATCTCGCGGCTCGATGCGGGCATCGTCACGGTCACGAGCGAGGCGGTGCCGCTGCGCGACCTCTTTGGTGATCTTCGCAATGAATTCGCCGCCGAGGCAAAACAACGCGGACTTACGTGGCGCGTGGTAGACAGCAGTCTCTACGTCGACAGCGACCCGATGATGTTGAAGCGCATCCTCAACAACCTGGTCTCGAATGCCCTTCGCTACACCAAGCAAGGTGGTGTCCTGCTGGGCTGTCGCCGGCGCGGCGCATGTGTGGAGATACAGGTCCTCGACAGCGGCCCCGGCATCCCCGCCGATCAGCAGGGGATGGTCTTCGAGGAGTTCGTGCAGTTGCAGAACCCGGCGCGGGACCGCACGCAAGGCCTGGGACTCGGGCTCGCCATCGTTCGCCGCACCGCCGAGCTGTTGGGGCACCCCCTGAAATTGGCTTCGACGTCCGGGCGCGGTTCCCTGTTTTCCATCACCGTCGCGAAGGCCGGCGCGGTGCAAGCTCGCTTGGAGGTCGACACGACATCGCCGGCCAGCAGTGCCGCCGGCATCATGGTGGTCGAGGACGAGGGCGACGTTCTCGATGCCATGGTGCGCTTGCTCAGCCTGGAGGGACATCGTGTCTATCCCGGCCGCTCCGCCGCAGAGGCGCAGGAGGCCCATACGGCGGCGCTGGCTGCCGGCGATGCGCCGGTCGACCTGATCATCGCAGACTACCGTCTCGAGAATGACACCACCGGCACCGACGCGATCCGTGCGCTTCACGCCCATATCGGCCGGCTTGTCCCGACCATCATCATTACTGGCGATACGTCGCCGGCGCGCCTCAAGGAGATCAGCGCCAGCGGCAGCCGCATCCTGCACAAGCCGATCGCCGACGAGGAATTGCGCGAGACCATTGCCGCGGTCTGCTTTGGCGGCAAGGCGATAAGTGGCGACACACGTTAAAACGAAAACGCGCGCTCGACGGCTCGGCGCGCCGGCAAGCCGCGATGCAGCACGCTGGTGCGCAGGGCCTACCAACATCGAAGCTGCCGCCCGAAAGCAAAAGAGGCCCCGGTCAAACCGGAGCCTCCAATCGTTTCTGGCAGGATTTCTCGAAAGGTGAGAAAGATCAGGCAGCTTCTTCCTGCTCGGCCTCTTCATTGTCGGCCTTGGCGCCACGCTTAGGGCCCTTGTTGAGGTTGACCTCGATCAAGCGCACGGCTTCGGTTTCCGACATGCGGTTGACGGCCGCGATCTCGCGGGCCATGCGGTCGAGCGCCGCCTCGTAGAGCTGACGCTCGGAATAGGACTGCTCCGGCTGGTTGTCGGCGCGGTAGAGGTCACGCACGACTTCCGAGATCGAGATCAGGTCGCCCGAATTGATCTTCGCATCATATTCCTGGGCGCGGCGCGACCACATGGTGCGCTTGACGCGGGCGCGGCCCTGCACGACCTTCAGCGCGCGTTCGACATAATCCTCTTCCGACAGCTTGCGCATGCCGATGGAGGTCGCCTTGGCGACCGGCACCTTCAGGCGCATCTTGTCCTTCGAGAAGTCGATGACGAACAGTTCCAGCTTGTGTCCAGCAACTTCCTGCTCGTCGATCGAGACGATCTGGCCGACGCCATGCGCCGGGTAGACGATGTACTCGCCGGTCTTGAAACCGTGACGCGCAGCGGTGGACTTCTTCTGCGGGGTGATCGTTGCCATTGCGCACTGAACTCCTTGTTGTGGTACCGGCGTCCTGCCGGCCCGAACTCGCGCGATCGGAGAAACCGACCGTTAGCCGCACAACAGATGAACCCATCGGAAAAGCCGGACCGGCAAACCGCAACATCGCGACCGCCTGGCCCAGATCGCTCTGGTCCGAATGGGATTTTCACCTTTCAGTGATTTGGGGCGTCTGCGCCATAAATCGACGTTGTGTCACCGGCATGTTTCGCTGATGTAACACAAAAAGTCGGAAGAATCAAGGTTTTGCTGCATACGCGAAGGCCACAACCCGGCGCCGGCTGTCAAGCCGGTTAATGTGACGTGCCTCTTACCCTGCGTAATACCGGCCTTTCCGGCCGTATTGTCAATCGCCTTCGCCGGGCTCGGCGGAGAAGTATTTCTCGAACTTGCCGGCCTCGCCGTCGAAGGATTTCGCGTCTGCCGGCGGTTCCTTCTTGGCGGTGATGTTGGGCCATTTCTCGGCGTATTCAGTGTTGACCTGCAGCCATTTGTCGAGGCCGGGCTCGGTGTCGGGCTTGATCGCGTCGGCCGGGCATTCCGGCTCGCAAACACCGCAGTCGATGCACTCGTCGGGATGGATGACGAGCATGTTCTCGCCTTCGTAGAAACAATCGACCGGACAGACCTCGATGCAGTCCATGTATTTGCATTTGATGCAATTGTCGGTCACGACATAGGTCATCGGTCGGCTCCGGGACGTCCCATTTTGTTGGGCTTTTTCCGTCAGGTAACGCCTTTGGCCGCTGCTTGCAAGGGCAGCCATTCCTGTCGGCATCAGCGTTTCGAAATGGAATTCCAGGCAGCCGGCGCCCCAGAGGCCGGCGACCTCATGCAGGGCTTCCTGTTTGTCGGGTTCAGTTTTGCTTCAAACACGTGGTTATCCTGGCAAGCGCCGCCTGTTTTTGGACGCCAGGCATCAATCTTCGCCGAGCAATCGGTCGGTCTGGCGACGTTCCTTCTTGGTCGGGCGGCCGCTGCCGGCCTCGCGCAGCCCCGGAATTGCATCGGGAGGGGCTTCGCCCTTCGGTGCGGGCGGTGGCGACATATCCTCGTAGAGCGTACGGGCTTCCTCGGCCGGGCCGCGTCGCGCACCCGCGCCGAGGACCTTCCAGATGAAGATGCGCCGCTCGAGCGTGATGGTCAGGACGTCGCCTGGCTTGACCTGATCTGAGGCCTGCGCTGCTTTGTCGCGATTGATGCGGACCCGGCCGGCGACGACCAACTTCGCCGCCAGCGAGCGCGATTTCACGACGCGGGAGAAGAACAGCCATTTGTCGATGCGCTGGCGGCCTTCGGCAACCATCGAAGCGAGCCGGGTTCTACTTCTTCAATTGGTCGCGCAGAGCGGCGAGCTTGGCGAAGGGCGAATCCGGATCGAAACGCACCGGGCGCTCCTCGCGCGGCTTTGGCTGGAAGGCGGGCTTGCCGCCTTGCGGACCACCCTTGCCATCCGGCCTGCCACCCTTCCAGTCGGGACGGCCTTCGCGGCGGTCGGGACGCTCGCCCTGCGGCCTGTCACGTCGCTGTTCGCCTTCGGCCTGCGGCTTGGGTTTGAACTTCGAGCGGTCGAAGCGCGGCTTGCCGGCTCCATCGCGCCGTCCTTCATGGGCCGGACGCTCTCCGGGTGCAGCGGCGTTCGGTGCGCCGGCGTCCGCAGGCGCATCGCTTCGGCCGCGCGCTTGTCCGTTGCGTGGGCGATTGTTCCTGCGGTTGTCGTCGCGGTTGCGCGGGCGCTGTTCGAAACGACCCTGACGCCACAACAGGATGGGTTTTGGCGCTTCGGCTTCCGGAGCGGGTTCCCCGGTGGCTGCTTCAGTCACCGTCACGGGTTCGTCCGGCGCGGCGTCCGTTGCCGGCGCGGCATTTGACACCAGCTCGGCCGGTGCAACTTCTTCTGCCGCTGCGGCTTCAGTCTCGGCAGCTTCAGCCTCTGCCTGCGGTTCAACCGGTTCCGGTTCAGGAGCAGCCTCGGCAACAGGCGCTTCGTCTTGCACGGTTTCGACCGGAGCGTCCGCCTGTTCTTCCACGGCAGGCGCAGCAGGTTCCGCCGCGGCGTCGGAGGTGATTTCGGTCGCCGTTTCCGAAACGGCCACTGCGTCCGATGCCGGCTCCGACCCTTCGACTGCTGCCTCTGCTGCGGCGTCCGCCGCCTTGGTCTGCTCGGCTCGTGCAGCCTCTTCCGCCGCAAGCTTCGCCATCGCTGCTTCGCGCGCGGCATTGTCCTGTGCTTCGAGCCGCGCCTTGACCTCGACGGCCGGCTTCGGCTCGGCACGGTAGCCGAGACCTTTGAGGATCTCTTCCATGTCGTCCGCGGTGGCGCCGAGGATCGACATCATCGGCGGCGTCACCATGAAGGACTGGCCGTCATAGGCGCCGTCCGGGCGCTGGCCGAGACCGGGCTTCCAGTTGGTCGCCGGGCGGATCAGATCCGCCAGCCGTTCCAGGATGTCGATGCGCACGGCGCGACGGCCGAGATTGCGGTAGCCGGCAAGCTTGTAGAAGGTCTTGTCGAAGGCCGGGTCGATGACCACCGAGGTGCGACCCGAGGCGAGCGCATGGACCACGTCGCCAAAACCTGGCTTGTCCTTGCCGTCGTTCTTCAGCGCCCACAGCAGCGTCACCAGCCCGGCAGGCGCCGGCTTGATCAGCGCCGGCACGAAGACATGGTAGGCGCCGAAGCGCACGCCAAGCCGGCGAAGGGCTGCGCGACCTTCCTGGTCGAGCGACTTCATCTCCTCGGCGATGTCGCGGCGGTTGATGAGGCCGAAATTCTCGACCAGCTGGAAGGCGATGCCACGGCCGATGCCGGAAATCTGGTCGGCGTTTTTCAAGTCGACCAGCGGCTTCAGCAGCGACTCGATCTGGAAATTGACGAAACGCTCGGCACGTGCGGCGACCTTGTCGCGCGCCGGGCCGGTCAGTTGTTCGTCGGCCAGCAGCACCAGCCGCGGCTTCAGCGCGTCTTCGCCTGATACAAGCGTGCCGATCGGCGCACCGATCCAGCGCAGCGTGCCATCTGACCCGAGCGCGATATCGCCATTGGCCGAGGCGCCGAAGCGTTCGGCGCGCGCCTCGAACTCGGCGGCCAGCGCCTTCTGGGCAGCGGTGCGCACCGCCTTGGCGTCTTCGCCGCCGGCGGTCTGGTCGGCGGTGAAGCGGAACCCTTGCAGCTCGCCGACATGGTGGCCTTCGACAAGGACGGTTCCGGTAGAACTAATTTCGGCTTCAGGCATGGTATTTTCTCTAAGGCGCCGCATGAGGACGGAAGTCCTGCGGTCTACGAAGCGTTTCGTCAACCGCTCATGCAGCGCATCCGACAATCTGTCTTCGATTTCGCGCGTCTTTTCCTGCCAGTGTGCCTGATCGGCCAGCCAGCCGGGCCGGTTCGACACGAATGTCCAGGTGCGGATCTGGGCAATGCGATGCGAGAGCGTATCAATGTCGCCCTCTGTTGTGTCGGCGCGGCGCACCTGCTCGGCCATGTAATTCTCGTCGACATGGCCGTGGCGTGCGAGGTCCGTGTAGATCGAGGCAATGAGGTCGGCATGCTGGGCCGGCGCGATCCTGCGGTAGTCGGGCAGCGCGCAGGCTTCCCACAGCAGCGCCACGCGCTTGGCATTGGTGGTGAGTGCGCGGATGTCCTCGTCGCGCGACAGATGCTCGAGCGCCTGTGCATCGACGGCAGGCAATGCCCGTGTCAGTCCCTCGACCGGGGCGTTGGTTTCGATCGAGCGCTTCAGCGCGTCGAGGCTGGCAAAGTCGAAATGTGCGGTGCGCCATTGCAGCACCTTCACCGGGTCGAAGTCGTGGCCTTCGATCTTCTTGATCAGATCCTCGTCCAGCGGGTCGACCTGGCCGGTGACACCGAACGTGCCGTCGCGCAGATGCCGGCCGGCGCGGCCGGCGATCTGGCCAAGCTCGGCCGCCGTCAGATTGCGGTACTGGAAGCCGTCGAACTTGCGATTCTGGGCGAAGGCGACGTGGTCGAGATCGAGGTTGAGACCCATGCCGATGGCATCGGTGGCGATGAGGTAGTCGACATCGCCGGACTGGAACAGCGCCACCTGGGCGTTGCGGGTGCGCGGCGAGAGCGCGCCGAGCACGACGGCGGCACCGCCCTGCTGGCGGCGGATCAACTCAGCGATGGCGTAGACCTCGTCGGCGGAAAAGGCGACGATCGCCGTGCGCCGCGGCAGGCGGGTCAGCTTCTTGGAGCCGGCATAGGCAAGATGCGACAGCCTCGGCCGCGTCACCACCGAGACACCCCTCAGCAGGCGCTGCAGGATACTTTGCATGGTGGCGGCGCCCAGCAGCAGCGTTTCCTGGCGGCCGCGCAGGTGCAGGATGCGATCGGTGAAGATGTGGCCGCGCTCGAGGTCGCCGGCGAGCTGCACCTCGTCGATGGCGACGAAGGCGGCGTCGGTCTCGCGCGGCATGGCCTCGACGGTGCAGACCGAATATTTGGCGCCCGGTGGCTGGATCTTTTCCTCGCCGGTAATCAGCGCAACCTTGTGGGCGCCGACCTTTTCGCAGACGCGGGCGTAGACCTCGCGCGCCAGAAGCCTGAGCGGCAGGCCGATGATTCCACTCTCATGCGCCACCATGCGCTCGATGGCGAGATGGGTCTTGCCGGTGTTGGTCGGCCCGAGCACGGCGGTCACGTCGCGGCCCGACAGGATCAGCGGCTCAGTGTGTTTGGGCTGGATGTTCATCAACCTAGAATAAGGCTTCCGGGACCTGGAGATAAGGCTTCTGGCCTCTGGTTGTCGGGAGCGTGCCTCAAATGGGCGCGTATGACAGGCGACACATAGGGATTTCGGGCGCGAAGCGAAAGCGGAATGTTCCGTCGGCGGCCAGAAGGTGGTTCTGTCAAGCTCTCAATCAGATGCGGATTAACGGATAGAACGAGTCTGGAACGAATCGGCGACGAATCAGTGACTCCTGCAGATTCAGCTTTTGTTCACGGCTATATGTGGATTTCGCGACCACGACACGCACCACATGCTGAATCGCTGAACTGGCCCGTTTCGTGCTAAGAGGGCATTGCCATTAACCTTTGCCGATAAACGATCACAATGGCTTGGCGTGCCTCGACCAAGGTTATGAAATTGTTGATCTTTCTTAATCTGCGTTAAGCAATTGGCAGGGGATTCCGGCTGTCGTCGTTAACGTTCAGCTCAAAGCCGGAACGAATCGGCGACGAATCAGTGATGGCGGAATTTTCCCGTTTTGTTCACCTCAATATCTTGTGTTGTGAACAGCTTATCCACCGAGAATCCACAGGCTTGGAAGCTGGTTTCGCACAGGCCGGCCGGGCCGCTGTTAACCTCTGCGTGCCGGATTGGGTCAGCAGCCGTGCTGTCACTTCGAAGGACCATGGCGCCAACGAAAACGGGCCGGCGCGCCGGCCCGTCGATCTCTGCGCCTACATCGCCGTCGTCAGGCGAAATACTGGCCGCCATTGGCCGTGATGGTCGAGCCGGTGATGAAGCCGGCATCTTCGGATGCGAGGAAGACGACGCAGCGCGCGATTTCCTCGGGCTCACCGAGGCGGCCGACAGGAATCTGGGGAATGATGCGCTCGTTGAGCACCTTCTCGTCGATCGCCTTGACCATCTCGGTGGCGATATAGCCGGGACAGATGACGTTGACCGTGATGCCGGCGCGCGCCCCCTCTTGGGCGAGAGCCTTGCTGAAACCGATATCGCCGGCCTTGGCGGCGGAATAGTTGACCTGGCCGGCCTGGCCCTTCTGGCCGTTGATCGAGGAGATGGTGATGATGCGGCCGAACTTGCGGTCGCGCATCCCGCTCCACAGCGGATGCGTCATGTTGAAGACGCCGGACAGGTTGGTGTCGATGACCTCTTTCCACTGCTCGCGCGTGATCTTGTGGAACATGGCGTCGCGGGTGATGCCGGCATTGTTGACCAGCACCGAGACCGGGCCGAGATCGGCCTCGACCTGCTTGATGCCGGCGGCGCAGGCATCATAGTCGGCGACCGACCATTTGTAGACCGGAATGCCGGTCTCAGCCTTGAATTTCGCCGCTGCGGCGTCATTGCCGGCATAGTTCGCCGCAACCGAATAGCCGACGGTCTTCAATGCGATCGAGATCGCCGCGCCGATGCCGCGCGATCCGCCTGTGACGATTGCTACCTTGGTCATGCATTTCCCCTTTTTTGATATCGCCCTGTTGTCGGGCTTGGCAGGCACTGGATACAGAACGGGCGGCTAAAGCGCGTCGCGCTGAGGTAGATTCAGGCGATGCGCTTCAGATGTTTGGTTTTATGCATGTCGGTGTTCCCAAAACCGCTGCGCGCTTTTGGGCGACATGCATGCACGCCGCCCTTTTAGTGACTTTCTTCAGAGTGCTTCGACACACATGGCGACGCCCATGCCGCCGCCGATGCACAGGGTAGCGAGACCCTTCTTGGCGCCGCGCCGGCGCATTTCGAAGACCAGCGTGTTGAAGACGCGAGCGCCGGACGCACCGATCGGATGGCCGATGGCGATGGCGCCGCCATTGACGTTGACGATCGAGGGATCCCAGCCCATGTCCTTGTTGACGGCGCAGGCCTGCGCCGCAAAGGCTTCGTTGGCCTCGACCAGGTCGAGATCGCCGACCGACCAGCCGGCCTTCTCCAAGGCCTTGCGCGAGGCGGGAATGGGTCCGGTGCCCATGATCTGCGGATCGACGCCGGCGGTTGCCCAGGACACGATGCGCGCCAGCGGGGTGATGCCGCGCCTCACCGCTTCCGCTTCGCTCATCAGCAGCGCGCCGGCGGCGCCGTCATTGATGCCGGAGGCGTTGGCGGCGGTTACCGTGCCGTCCTTGTCGAAAGCCGGTTTCAGCTTGGTCATGGCGTCGATCGTGGCGCCGTGGCGGATGTATTCGTCCTGGTCGACGATGGTGTCGCCCTTCTTGCCCTTGATGGTGACGGCGACGATCTCGTCCTTGAACTTGCCGGCCTTCTGCGCGGCCTCGGCCTTGTTTTGCGAGGCGAGCGCGAACTGGTCCTGGTCTTCGCGGGTGATCTGGAACTGACGCGCGACGTTTTCGGCTGTGTTGCCCATGTGGTAACCGTTGAAGGCGTCCCACAGCCCGTCCTTGATCATGGTGTCGATCAGCTTGAAGTCGCCCATCTTGACGCCGGCGCGCAGGTGCTGGGCATGCGTCGAAAGCGACATCGATTCCTGGCCTCCGGCGACGATCACCTTGGCATCGCCGATGGCGATCTGCTGCATGCCGAGCGCGATGGCGCGCAGGCCCGAGCCGCAAACCTGATTGAGGCCCCAGGCGGTGGTTTCCTTGGGCAGGCCGGCATTGATCGATGCCTGGCGGGCCGGGTTCTGGCCTTGCGCGGCGGTCAGCACCTGGCCGAGGATGACCTCGTCGACCTCGCCTGGTTCGACGCCGGCACGCGACAGCAATTCCGTGATGACGACGGCGCCGAGCTCATGCGCCGGGGTGGCGGCGAAAGCGCCGTTGAAGGAGCCGACCGGCGTGCGCGCCGCACTGGCAATGACGATGGAAGCGGACATTTTCTTCTCCAGACTTCAAGGGTGTTGCTCTGTCGTTGGGGACTTTTCTTGCCCTTTCCCAACCCCAAGTCAAACCGGAAATGGGCATGGCGCCCATGCGCCGCAAGCAGGCCATGCCTTGCCATGGCGGCCATTCGTCCATTGCTGCGCAGCATATTTTGCCTGCCATGCAGCATTTAGTGATCCCGCACTGCACAAACTGCTTGGAATTGTGAGGCTTTTGCGCATATCCTCAAAAAAGGCACAATCGTTATCGGCGGCTTACTCAGAGGCGCGCCGGTGTCCCCGGGAGGATGTAGATGGCCGCTAAAGACGATCCGATCATCATCAAGAAATACGCCAATCGCCGCCTCTACAACACCGGCACCAGCACCTATGTGACGCTCGAGGACCTCGCCGAGATGGTCAAGAAGGGCGAGGAGTTCACCGTCCAGGACGCCAAGACCGGCGACGACATCACGCATCCGGTGTTGACCCAGATCATCTTCGAACTGGAGAACAAGGACGGGCAGAACATGCTGCCGATCCCGTTCCTGCGCCAGCTCATCGCTTATTACGGTGACCAGATGCAGATGATCGTCCCGAGCTTCCTCGAACAGTCGATGCTTGCCTTTTCCAAGGAGCAGGAGCGTTTTCGCGAGCAGATGAAGGGGGCGCTCGGCAAGTCGCCGCTCGACATGATGAAGATCACCACGCCGATCAAGGCGCTGGAGGAACAGACACGCCGCAACATGGAAATGTTCCAGAATGCGATGCGGCTGTTCACGCCGTTCCCGCCTGCGGGGTCCACGCCAGCCGCTGCGACGTCGCCCGAGCCGGCCAGGAAGGAAACGCCTGACAAGCCCGACGATCTTCAGGAACTGAAGGACCAGATCGCGGCCATGCAGCGCAAGCTCGACACGATGTCCTGAGCGCCTGGCGTTCTTGCGACCTTACACCAGCACGCCCTCATAGCGGCCGCGCGGCCGGATGACACTTCCGCTTGTTATCTGTTCGACCGTGTGCGCGGCCCAGCCGACGCTGCGTGCGAGCGCGAACAGGCGGAACGGTGCATCGCGCGGCAAGCCTAGGCTGCGCGTCAGCGCGGCCAGCCCAAAGTCGATGTTGGGAAGCGCGCCGGTCGCCGCAAAGGCAGCATCGCGCAGCGACGATAGTGTGCCGTCAACCTCGATCACCGACAGCAGCGCCGCCCCGCGGGGGTCGCCGTCAGGATAGAGCTGATGACCGAACCCCGGCAGCGGCCGGTCATGGCTGAGCCAGCGCCGGATCGTCGCATCGGCGCCATGCCGCGCCGCATCCTCCGCCAGTTGCATCACCGCCTCGCCGGCGCCGCCATGGCGCGGGCCTGACAGCGTCGCGAGCCCTGCCAGCAGGCAAGCGGCCAGCGGCGCGCCGGTCGAGGCTGCGACGCGCGCGGCGAAGGTCGACGCATTCAGTTCATGATCGGCAAGCAGGACAAGCGCACGGCGGATCGCATCGGCGCGGCCGGCATCCACCGACCAGTCCTGCGCAAGCCGCTGATGGACGGGATTTGACCCCGCCGGTGCGCCCAGCGCGGCGGCCAGCACGCCGACCGCGTGCGCGGCATCGGTATGCAGCGAGGCGGCGCTGCGCCCGAGCGACGGGCGCCCCTGGCCGGCAAGCACGGCAAGTTGCGCAAAGGCCGAGGCTCGGCCAGCTTGATGGGGTGCGTCCGGCGACGCTGCTTCGAAAGCCACCGGTTTCGGCAGAGCCCACAGAACGGCGGCGGCTTCTTCCAGTGTGGCGTGCCCGGAGAGCACTGCGGCGTCCTGCCCGCGATAGATGAGCCGACCGTGCGAGACGGTCGAAATCGCCGTTACGATCGAGGGCTCGCCCCAGGCGATGGCGCTTTCGGCGATGACTGACGGGCTGCGGCCGCGCGCCCGGCGGGTCGCCAGTGCGGCGATATCGTCGGCGCGGTACTGGCTGCGGCGCGGATCGGCGCGGTCGGGCCGCATGCCGATGCGCCCACGGCTGACATAGGCGTACAGCGTCTGCGCCCGCACCTTGAGTCTCTCCAGCGCCTCTTCCCGGGACAACCACTCGGACATATCGAGCCCTGATATTGATTCTATTGATCAAGATTGATGGAAACGTTGCCCATCTCTATCTCCGATCCGGAAATGCTTCAAGGAGACAGGCTATGGCGAATGGGCTCGATGATGTGGTGGCGGCGGAAACCGTGCTTTCCGATGTGGATGGTCTTGGCGGCCGTCTGACGATCCGAGGTCATTCGCTGCCGGAACTGGCCGGCCGTTGGAACTATGCCCAGGTGGTTAGGCTGCTGCTGGATGGCTTTTTCAACGACCTTCCCGATGATGCGCAACTGACGCGGGCGCTGGGACAGGCGCGTGCGGACGTGTTCGAACGGCTCTTGCCCTCGCTGCCTTTGCTGGCGCCCCTCGATGTCTACAGCGCCATGCGCGCCGGCATCGCGCAGCTGCCGGATGGCGAGACCTTGACCGACGCCTTGCTGCTGATCGCGGCGCCCGCCGTGCTGACGCCGGCGCTGCTGCGCCTGCGGCGCGGCGAGCAGCCGATCGCGCCGGACAGCCGCACCGATCATGCCGCCGACATGCTGAGGATGCTGAGCGGCCGCGTCGCCTCGCCGGCGCTCACAAAAGCGCTCGACACCTATCTGGTGACCGTCTGCGACCATGGCCTCAACGCATCGACCTTTGCGACGCGCGTGGTCGCCTCCACGCAGGCCGGCCAGACATCCTCTGTGCTGGCCGGGCTTGGCGCGCTCAAAGGGCCGCTGCATGGTGGCGCGCCTGGCCCTGTCATCGAGATGCTGGATGCGATCCAGGCGCATGGCGATGCCGCCGGCTGGCTGCGCAACGAGATCGCGCAGGGCAGGCGCATCATGGGGTTCGGCCATCGCATCTACCGTGTGCGCGATCCGCGCGCCGATGTGCTGAAGGCCGTCGTGCGGCAACTCGGCGGCGAGGGCGAAACCGGTCGCCGGCTGGCCTTTGCGGAGACCGTCGAGCAAACGGCGCTCGAGGTGCTTAGGATCGCAAAGCCGCAGCGTTCGCTGCAGACCAATGTCGAGTTCTACACCGCGCTGGTGCTGCAAGCGGCGGGCTTTCCGCCGCAAGCTTTCAGCAATGTCTTTGCCGCCGGGCGCGTGGCCGGCTGGATCGCGCATGCGCGTGAACAGCAGACGACTGGACGGCTGATCCGACCGCAGTCGCGCTATGTCGGGCCGGTGCCGGACCTGGTCGCCTGAGGTTCTTTCGGCGCCTGGCGAGCGACACCGATCCGATCAGAATCCTCCTGGTGAGCGGCCGTGTGGCCGCCCATGACGAAAATTTCATCTCGTCGAAAAATTCTGGCCGCTGTTATTGCGTCGCATTGAGCATATATGCTGCACTGCAACATAAGATCGCTCTTGCCGCAACCAGAGGATTTCGACCTTGGCCGCCAGAAAAACCGCAGTCATCACCGGCTCCACATCGGGCATTGGCCTGGCCATCGCCCAGGCGTTGGCGGCCGAAGGCCATAATGTCGTCGTCAACTCCTTCTCCGACACGGCTGCCGACCACGCCATCGCTGACGCGATCGCCAGACAGCACAAGGTGAAGACGGCCTATATCAAGGCCGACATGTCGAAGCCGGCCGAATGCCGGGCGCTGATCGCCAAGGCGGCCGAGACATTCGGTTCGGTCGATATTCTCGTCAACAATGCAGGCATCCAGCATGTCGCGCCGGTGGAAGAGTTCCCGATCGAGAAATGGGACGCCATCATTGCCATCAACCTGTCGTCGGCGTTCCACACCATCGCGGCCGCCATCCCGCTGATGAAAAAGGCCGGCGGCGGCCGGATTGTCAACATCGCCTCGGCGCATGGCCTGGTCGCGTCGCCGTTCAAATCGGCCTATGTCTCGGCCAAGCACGGCATCATGGGATTGACCAAAACCGTTGCGCTCGAACTGGCGCGCGAAAAAATCACCTGCAACGCCATCTGCCCCGGCTATGTGCTGACGCCGCTGGTCGAGGCGCAGATCCCCGCCCAGATGAAAGCCCATCAGATGGACCGCGAGACCGTCGTCCGTGAGGTCATGCTGGACAAGCAGCCGACCAAGGAATTTGTCACGGTGGAGCAGATCGCGGCAGCGGCGGTGTTCCTGTGCTCGGACGCGGCAGCGCAGGTCAACGGCACGCATCTCTCGGTCGATGGCGGCTGGACCGCCGCGTGAGGCGCAAAACTCTCTCATCCACCCAAAGGGACAGATCAAGGACGACGCCATGACCAAGAACGGCAAGGCGGAGGAGACGAAGAAGATCAACGTAGCGCTTCAGGGCGGCGGCTCGCACGGGGCCTTTTCCTGGGGTGTGCTCGACCGGCTGCTGGAGGACGGACGGCTGGAGATATCAGCAGTGTCCGGCACCAGCGCCGGCGCCATGAACGCGGTGGCGCTGGCCGACGGATATGTGCGCGGCGGTGTCGAAGGCGCGCGGCAAAAACTTGACGATTTCTGGCGCGCGGTGGCGGCCAAGGGGCGGTTCAGCCCGGTGCAGCGCATGCCGTGGGACGTCGCCTGGGGCAACTGGTCGATCGAGAACACGCCCGGCTATCTCTTCTTCGATACCATGTCGCGGGTGTTCTCGCCCTATGTCGCCAACCCACTCGGCCTCAATCCGCTGCGCGACGTGGTGCAGCAGGAGATCGATTTCGAGAACGTCCGCGCCTGCAAGTCGATGGAACTGTTCATCTCGGCGACCAATGTCGAGACCGGACAGTTGCGCGTCTTTTCCGACGGGGAGATCGACCTCGATACGGTGATGGCCTCGGCCTGCCTGCCGCAATTGTTCCGCGCCGTCGAGATCAAGGGCGTGCCCTATTGGGATGGCGGCTATGGCGGCAATCCGGCGCTTTATCCGTTCTTCAAGACGGCCGCGACCGAGGACGTGCTTCTGGTGCAGATCAATCCGGTGGTGCGCGAGGGAACACCAAGAAGCGCCAACGAGATCCAGAACCGCATCGACGAGATCACCTTCAACGCCGGGCTGCTGCGCGAATTCCGCTCGATTGCCTTCGTCAAGGAGCTGATCGCCGCCGGCCGTCTGCCGCATGGCGAGTATCGCGACATCCGCATGCACCGCATCGATGCCGACGAGGCGTTCAAGGACCTGTCGGCGTCCTCGAAGGTCAACGCCGAATGGGCGTTTCTGACCTACCTCAGAGATCTCGGCCGCACCGCCGCCAGCGACTGGCTGGAAGAGAATTACGACGCCGTCGGCAAGCGACCGACGCTCGATCTCTCCGGCGAACTGGATGACGGCTACAAGCCGGTGCGCGGTCCGGCACCCGGCCGGCGGGTCAAGGAATTTCTTGCGGCCCGCAAGAACCCGGAGGCAGAGCGCCGGCGCGCCTGAGCGACCAATCGATGTGCATCGATTGGTCCGCAATCATGCTTTCAAGGTCAGGTCGATCACCCTGATCAGGGCAGCGGCTGCCTGCCGCTGCCCTTCCGGATCTCTGATCCGCGCCTTCATGCCTTCCAGCCCGTCGAGCAGCATGTCGGCAAGCAGTTGCGCCGACAGGCCCCTGGCCGCCAGATCGACGCCGTTCCTGGCTGCCTCGCCCTCTATCGCGGCGCCGATGTGTTGGCCAAGCCCGCCGCGCCAGCAGCCCACCAGATCGCCAAGGCTCGATTTCATGTCCAGCAATTCGGCGCCGTGCGGCGAGGCAACGACCGCGCTCATCATCGAGATAAAGGCCTCATCGATGGCTCGCATCATGCGCTCGGTGAAAGGGCCGTCGCCGGATAGGGCAAACCTTGCCGCCTCGACCGAGCGCGACAGGATCATCATGGCGATGGCGCGGAAAATGTCGGTCTTGTTCTTGAACAGGAGATAGAGCGCCGGGCGCGACATGTCGGCGGCACGGGCAATGTCGTCCATGGTGGTGCGCGAGAAGCCATAGGCCAAAAACACCTTCATCGCGCCATCCAGAATACGGACGCGTTTGGGATCGGCGGTGGCGGTGTCTTCGATCTGGTTCATAGAGCAATTCTATCCTGCAAAATCCTAATTGACAAAATGACGAAATTTGTCAATCTGTATCGGAGCGAAACGGCCGGGAGGCCGCTTCGCCCTTGGCAGTGGACGACAACAAAGGGTATCCCATGCGCCTCACCGTCGACGGTCAGTCATTCGATATCGACGCCGATCCGGACATGCCGCTGCTGTGGGCACTGCGCGATCTCATTGGCAAGACCGGGCCAAAGTTTGGCTGCGGCATCGCCGCCTGCGGCGCCTGCACTGTGCATGTCGACGGTCAGCCGGTGCGTTCCTGCTCACTCCCAGTTGGGCAGGTCAGCGGCGCTGTCACCACCATTGAAGGCATCGGCACGGCAGGCGGACTGCATCCGGTGCAGCAGGCATGGCTGGAGGAACAGGTCGCGCAATGCGGCTACTGCCAGGCCGGCCAGATCATGAGCGCGGTGGCGCTGCTCGATGAAGTCGCCGACCCAAGCGATGCCGACATCGACAACGCCATGGGCGGCAATCTCTGCCGCTGCGGCACCTATCCCAAAATCCGCTCGGCCATCAAAAAGGCCGCGGCGCTCAAGACGGCGGGGCTCTGACCATGGCCAGGGTCGGAAAGATCGCCCGCCGCACGTTTCTGATTGGCGCTGCCGCTGTCGCTGGCGGCGTTGCCGTCGGCTATTACTACTATCGCAAGCCGTTCCCGAACCCGCTCGAGGCCGAGCTTGGCAAGGGCGAGGCGACGTTCAACCCTTATGTGAAAATCGGCGCCGACAACACCATCACCATCGTCGCGCCGCGCGCCGAGATGGGGCAAGGCATTTCGACGACGCTGGCGGCCATGGTCGCAGAGGAACTCGACGTCGGGCTCGACCGGGTCATGGTCGAGCATGGACCGGCATCCCATGCCTACTACAACGCCGCGATCCTCGAGGAGGGCGGTCCGTTCGCCTTCTTCGATGAAAGCATGACCGCGCAGGCGGTGCGTTCCGGTCTCGGTGTGGTCGGCAAATTCCTTGCCCTGCAGGGCACCGGCGGTTCGGCTTCGACACGCGACGGTTTTGACAAGATGCGGCAAGCGGGTGCCGCTGCCCGGCAGATGCTGGTCGCAGCGGCAGCGCAAAAACTGGGTATCGCGGCGGCCGATCTGGAAACGGCCGACGGTTCGATCCTGCACAAGGCGTCGGGCAAATCGCTGACCTACGGCGCGGTCGCCGCGGCTGCCGCCGTGATGGCGCCGCCGGCCGAAGTCAGGCTCAAGGACCGGGCCGACTGGAAGCTGCTGGGAAAGCCGCAGAAGCGCATCGACATGCTGGCAAAGCTCACCGGGGCGCCGATCTTCGGCATCGATGTCCGGCTGCCGGAGATGGTCTACGGCACGGTCAAGATGAGCCCGCGCTTCTGGTCGAAGCCGGTCAAGGCGGACCTCTCCAAAGCCGAGAAAATGCCTGGGGTGATCAAGATCGTGCCGCTCGAGACGAATTACGGCCATGGCTTCGGTATCATCGCGAATAATACATGGGCAGCATTCAAGGCGGCCGAGGCGATCGACGCCCAGTGGTCCGATCCCGAATACCCGCTCGGCAGCGCCGCCATTTCAGACGTGCTGAAGCAGGCGCTCGGCACCAAGGGATCGGTGATGCGCGACAATGGCGATGTCGATACCGCCTTTGCCGACGCGCCGCGCGAAAAGATCGTCGAGGCAGACTATGCCGTGCCCTATCTGGCGCATGCGACGATGGAGCCGATGAACGCCACGGCACAGTTCAGGGACGGCGTGCTCGACATCTGGTGCGGCAACCAGGCGCCGACCCTGGTGCGGCAGCTTTGCGCCAACGCGGTCGGCATCGAGCAGGACAAGATCAATGTGCACACCACCTTCATGGGCGGCGGTTTCGGCCGGCGCGTCGAGATGGACTACGCGCTGTGTGCCGCGCTGATGGCGAAGGAGACGGGCGGACGCCCGATCAAGGTGACCTGGACGCGTGAAGAAGACATGCGCCACGACGCCTACCGACCGGCCGCAATAGGCAAGTTCCAGGCGCGGCTCGGTGACGATGGCATGCCGATCGCGGTCGACATGAAGATGGCCTCGCCATCGGTGATCGCCGGTACGCTGCGCCGGCTGTTTCCCTCGATATCGCCGCTCGGTCCCGACAAGACCATTGTCGACGGCGCCTATGACCAGCCCTACAC
>NZ_RZPW01001499.1:0-396 GCF_003998455.1 Mesorhizobium sp. M7A.F.Ca.CA.001.08.2.1
GATCGAGACCATTCAAGTCAGGCAAGCTGACGTCTAGGAGCAAGCAATTCGGCACGGATACACGCGGCCGCATAAGAAATTCTTCCGCAGACGCGAACGTTTCGACCCGGAGGCCGGTCAGATTGATAAGAGCCTCGAGCGATTCACGCACGGAGACATCATCGTCGACAATAAATACAATTGGTTGGGCATGCGACATGATTGGGCCTCTATCGCTGGGTGAGCCGCATTTACGTTCCAAGTAAGCTCGTCAGGTCGCTTGCAGCGCCATGTTGAGAGCATCGAGTAAGGCAGTCTGTGAAAAAGGCTTGGAGAGGCAATCTACAGCACCATCCGCGAGTGCGCGTGAACGTATGGCCTCGTTTTCATGTGCCGTCATAAATACGATAGGAATAG
>NZ_RZPW01001500.1:0-392 GCF_003998455.1 Mesorhizobium sp. M7A.F.Ca.CA.001.08.2.1
GTGTGAACCAGCCGGTCGCAACAGGAAGGGCGCCGGTATTGGCGTCCGACCACTCGATCGTGAGAGGGCCGCCCGCCTGAACCTCCGCGTTCGTGACGTGAAGATCGAGAATTTTCAGATCTGGTGCGGACGCAATGGCGACTTGGGCAGTATTGTTCGATTCAGCTGTGCCCAACGCGTTGCCTTCCGACACCTGATTTGCAGAGTCGGTTGCGATCTCGAAGATGAACTCGCCGGAGCCCACAAGGCCGGATGGCCAGACAAAGCTGTACTGGCGAGGGTGGCTCTCGCCAGGCGCAAGCCCCTCGACACCCGTATCGAAGGCGATGCTATCCAGACGAATGATTTGTCCAGTCGACAAATTCCGAACGCGAATCTGTTCCGTCCAGGAG
>NZ_RZPW01001501.1:0-391 GCF_003998455.1 Mesorhizobium sp. M7A.F.Ca.CA.001.08.2.1
GCCTTGCTGCAAGCGTCTGACGTACCCATCGAGATCAATTGCACGGCAGCTACCGTGGCTGCTGCCGTGCCGAAGAAGTTCCGGCGACGGTGGTCAATTGTTTCGGAAGCCCTGGTCATATCCATTGCTCAATCCTCGCCGTTCACGCGATCATGCCCGGTCGATCGTCACATCGGTGACGTCGATGGTGATTGGCACGAATCCCTGGTTCGCAACGCCATTGGCATCATGCAGAAGGACGCGCCTTCGCGTTGGAAACACGAACCCACCAAATCTCTTTGGGTCATACGTGTAGTGGGCGACAGGCGGGCTGCCAGTCACATCGGGTGAGTAGTCCATCCTCCGAAGCATGAACCTTTGGTCGTAGTAGAAGACCTGGTCGGCGTTATGG
>NZ_RZPW01001502.1:0-386 GCF_003998455.1 Mesorhizobium sp. M7A.F.Ca.CA.001.08.2.1
GTGCGGCAGATCACGCTCAACCTTCTGTCGAACGCGATAAAATTCACCGCCACCGGCGGCGAAATCCGTGTCCGTGTCGGTTGGACGGCGGGCGGCGGACAATACATTTCGATCAAGGACAATGGCCCGGGCATACCGGAAGACGAGATCCCGATCGTGCTTTCCGCCTTCGGCCAGGGCTCCATTGCCATCAAGAGCGCCGAGCAAGGCACCGGGCTTGGCCTGCCGATCGTGCAAGGGCTGCTCGCAATGCATGGCGGCGAGTTCGAACTTCATTCCAAGCTGCGCGAAGGCACCGAGGCGATCGCCATCTTCCCGCTGAGCCGGGAGATGGAGGAATTGCCAGCACTGCCGACCGCGGCGGTGGCGGCTCGACGGCGGTAGGC
>NZ_RZPW01001503.1:0-385 GCF_003998455.1 Mesorhizobium sp. M7A.F.Ca.CA.001.08.2.1
TGCGCATCCAGCTTTCTGGACCGCAACGCGGGCTGATCGGGCCCGACCTCTACAATCAGCTGTTCACCATGCATGGCGTCACGATGATGTTTCTGTTCGCCGTGCCCATCGTGCAGGCGACCGGGATCTACCTGGTGCCGCTGATGGTCGGCACCCGCAACATCGCGTTTCCGCGCCTGAACGCGTTCAGCTACTGGGTCTACGTCTCGGGCGGCGCTTTCGCCTGGGTGTCCTTCGCCCTCAACATGGCCCCTGATGTGGGCTGGTTCGCCTACGTGCCGCTGTCCGGCCCCGAATTCGCACCGGGCAAGCGGGCTGACGTCTGGGCGCAGATGATCACCTATACCGAAGTGTCGTCACTGGCCGTCGCGGTGGCGACCATCAG
>NZ_RZPW01001504.1:0-384 GCF_003998455.1 Mesorhizobium sp. M7A.F.Ca.CA.001.08.2.1
GGAAACAGCTGGAAAGGCCGGCGCCCGCTTTGTCGGCATCGGTGAAGCAGACTATCCACCCCTCTTGCGCAACATGGATCATCCGCCGCCCCTGCTGGCGGTAAAGGGCAACGCAGCTGTTTTCCGGCTGCCGGGTGTCGCCATAGTCGGGGCACGCAACGCGTCGCTGGCCGGCATCAAGATGGCGCGCATGCTGGCAGCCGACCTCGGCCGCGACGGCTACGCAATCGTCTCCGGCCTGGCGCGCGGCATCGACACAGCGGCGCATCAGGGCAGTCTTGCGACCGGCACGATCGGCGTGCTGGCCGGCGGCCTCGACCAGCCTTATCCGCCTGAAAATGCAGGCCTGTGCGAAGAGATTGCCGATCGTGCCGGTCGCAAGAC
>NZ_RZPW01001505.1:0-382 GCF_003998455.1 Mesorhizobium sp. M7A.F.Ca.CA.001.08.2.1
CTCCGGTGTTTGCCAGTTTGCGCGTATAGCACCAAGCCGTGTCCCAAGTTGGAGCTTTCTCACTGTCAAAATGATGACCGGACTCGAGTTGCCAAGTGCTGCCGGCGTAGGTCACTTGGCGATTGGCGAACTTTACGAAATCGAACGTATCTGGATTGGCTGAGTCTGCGGGCGGCGGCGTCGGCTGCTCGATTGGCGGCGACTTCGGCTTGTCGGTCTTTTCCTCCTGGGCGATCGTCTCGCCACCCGGAATTCTGTCTTCTGATTTCTTCGTCTCTCTTGGTAGGTTCTCGTTCGGGTTTGGCGGATCGTTTTGGGCGACCGGCGGCTCCGGCTGGATCACCGTTGGGTCGCGATCAAAGACCAGCCATACACCCACACC
>NZ_RZPW01001506.1:0-334 GCF_003998455.1 Mesorhizobium sp. M7A.F.Ca.CA.001.08.2.1
CTCCAGTAGAGCCTGTTGCTCCAGTCGATCCGGTCGAACCTGTTGCCCCAGTAGAGCCGGTCGAACCTGTCGATCCGGTCGAGCCAGTTGCTCCGGTATCACCGGTTGCACCTGTGGCGCCGGTCGAACCGGTCGCCCCAGTCGAACCTGTTGCTCCAGTCGAACCTGTCGAGCCAGTTGCTCCGGTATCACCGGTCGAGCCGGTTGCTCCAGTAGAGCCTGTTGCTCCAGTCGATCCGGTCGAACCTGTTGCCCCAGTAGAGCCGGTCGAACCTGTCGATCCGGTCGAGCCAGTTGCTCCGGTATCACCGGTTGCACCTGTGGCGCCGGTCGA
>NZ_RZPW01001507.1:0-244 GCF_003998455.1 Mesorhizobium sp. M7A.F.Ca.CA.001.08.2.1
CGGTCGAACCTGTCGATCCGGTCGAGCCAGTTGCTCCGGTATCACCGGTTGCTCCTGTGGCGCCGGTCGAGCCGGTTGCTCCGGTCGATCCGGTCGAACCTGTTGCCCCAGTAGAGCCGGTCGAACCTGTCGATCCGGTCGAGCCAGTTGCTCCGGTATCACCGGTTGCTCCTGTGGCGCCGGTCGAGCCGGTTGCTCCGGTCGATCCGGTCGAACCTGTTGCCCCAGTAGAGCCGGTCGAACC
>NZ_RZPW01001508.1:0-240 GCF_003998455.1 Mesorhizobium sp. M7A.F.Ca.CA.001.08.2.1
TCCGCGCCGGCCACATCCGCGTCGATCCCGGAGACCGTGAAGGCAACCGCGGTCTTCTCCGAATTGTTGATCGTCGTGTCGGTGATCGACAGCGTCAGCGGCGCACCCAGGTCCGCCGAGGTGTCGAGGTCGATGGCGGCGCCGTTGGCCGAGGCCGTGTTGCCGGCATCGTCGGTGACGTGGAGCACCGAGCTGATCGGCCCGTCATTCATGCCCGACAGATCGACCGTGCCCGCCGAG
>NZ_RZPW01000150.1:0-10036 GCF_003998455.1 Mesorhizobium sp. M7A.F.Ca.CA.001.08.2.1
ATACTGTTCGCGGCCGATCGACTGGATGGCACCGCGCACCACTTCGGCGGCGTAGGCGCCGACATTGAGGCCGAGCGCCAGCACGCCGGCCTGCAACGGGGTCAGCGAAATGCCGATGAAGGGCAGCACGAAATAGGCCCAGAACAACTGCACGAAGATCGAGGTGCCGCGGAAGAACTCGATGTAGGCGGTGGCCAACCAACGCAGCGCAAAGAAGCGCGACACGCGCCCCATGCCGGCGAGGAAGGCCATGATCAGCGCCAGCACCGACCCCATCAGCGTCAGCTCGATGGTGACAAGCGCTCCCTGCAATATCAGGCCGAAATAGCCGGACCACTGGGTCATTCGGTTTCCAACGTTGGGTTTAGCATCTTCTCCCCGTTTACGGGGAGAAGATGCCGGCAGGCGGCGCGAACTTGCGAAGGTTTGGCGCCGCCCCTCATCCGTCACTTCGTGACACCTTCTCCCCGTTGAACGGGGAGAAGGAAGGATCACTTCGCCGCGCAGAGCTTGTCGCGGCTGGTCGACATCGCGGCTGCCGCCGAGAAGCCGTAGGGCTCGATGATCTTGGCGAACTCGCCCGATTTCTTCATCTTGGCCAGTTCCACATCGAAGGCGTCGCGCAGTGCCTCGTCGCCCTTCTTGAAAGCGGCGCCGTCGCAATAGACCGGTGCGCCCTGCACCGGAGCGATGACTTCGAGGTTCGGATCGTTGGCCTTCTTGACCAGATCATTGATCGACAGGACGGGCAGCGAATAAGCGTCGATGCGGCCATCCTGGAGCATCTTCACGCCACTCTGGCCATCCGGCACGACGATGACGCGATCGCGTGGCACGCCGGCATTGAGCGCGAGCTTCTCCTCGGTGCCGCCGCCCGGCGCGCCGATGGTCGCAGTCGTATCCTTGGCGACATCCTCATAGCTCTTGAAACCCTTTGGATTGCCTTTCTTCACCAGCATCGCCTCGGCGTCGCACAGCACGGGTTCCGAATAGGCGACCGCAGCACAGCGCTCCGGCTTCATGAACAGGCCGGCGGTGACGACATCGAAGCGACCGGCCTGCAGGCCGGGGATCATGGCGCCATATTCGGAGATCGAAGCGGCAACGTCGGCGACGCCGAGCCGCTTGAATATCTCGCGGGCCACATCAGGCGCGGCACCCGAAACCTTGCCGTCGGCGGCGACCGCCGTATAGGGCGGCTCGTTGGCGATGGCGAGGCGGGCGAAACCTTGCGCCTTGAGCTGCTCGAGCTTGCTGTCATCGGCCGAACCGGGGATCGAGGCGGCCAGCACCGCCGTCAGTGCAAGACCGGCAACGCCGGCCAGAATGCCAAGTTTGTTCATTGTTCCCAACTCCTTGTTTCTTGTCTTGCTTTGTTGCATGGCGGCCCTCGCCGCCTCGGGACGACTTCGTCGCCCTGGGCATTGCGGTCAGACCCGATGTCCGGCCGCGATGATCTTCTTCAGGAAACCTTGCGTGCGCTCCTGCTTGGGATTGCGGAAAATCTCGTCCGGTTTGCCTTCTTCGACGATCCTGCCGCGATCGAAGAACAGCACCCGGTCGGCGAAATCATGGGCAAAGCCCATCTCGTGGGTGACCAGCAGCATGGTCATGTCGGTCTCGGCGGCGAGCTTGCGCATGACGTTCATCACCTCCTCGACCAGCTCTGGATCGAGCGCCGACGTCACCTCGTCGAACAGCATGATCTTCGGCGACAGCGCCAGCGCCCGAGCGATCGCCACGCGTTGCTTCTGCCCACCGGACAGCTGCGCCGGCATGTTCTTGGCCTTGTCGGCCATGCCGACCATTTCGAGCAGTTCCATCGCCCGCCTTTCGGCGGCGGCACGCGGCGTGCCCTTGGTCAGCATCGGCGCCAGCGTGACATTGTCCATGACGCACTTGTGCGGAAACAGGTTGAACAGCTGGAACACCATGCCGATCTTCTGGCGCATCCTTGTCAGATGCCGCTCATCGGCGGGCAACAGCTGGCCATTGCGCTCCATGTGATAGAGCTGCTCGCCGTCGATCTGGATATGACCGCCATCGATGCGCTCAAGCGTCATCAGGATGCGCAGGATCGTCGTCTTGCCCGAACCCGACGGGCCGATCAGTGCCAGCTTCTCGCCGGGCATGACTTGCATCGACAGGCCGTCCAGCACCTTGAAGCTGCCGAAGCTTTTCGAGATGCTGTCGATCTTGATGATGGGCGCTGGTGCGGACAAATGTATTTCCCCGTGCTGGAGAAGCCTATACCCCTTAACGATGCGGAACGCGCCAAATCATGTCAATTGGGAAAATAATATCATGACAATTATTCTGATTCCGCACAATTTCCGGGCAAACCGGACCTAGATTGCGAGCAGCAGATGCTCCGGATCGCCAAGCAGCAGCTTGGTGACAACGCCGAGGCCGGCGCGCAGTTCCCCCTCGGTGGTCGAACCCAGCGAGATACGCACCGCCGGGTGCCAGGGCGCACCCGAAATACGGAAGGATGTTCCGGGCGCGATAGCCACGCCTTGCAGGCGGGCCTGGGCGACAAAGCTTTCCTCGGCACGGTCCGCGGGCAGTTGAAGCCAGACATGCAGCCCGTCTCGCCGGGCGCGATAGTCGACCCCCGCCAGCACCTGCGCTGCAATATCCTGCCGGCGCCGCAAAGCCGCGCGCTGCCAGTGGACAAGCTCCATCGCCGTGCCGTCGGTCACCCATTTGGTGGCGATCTCGGCCACCAGCGGCGTCGCCATCCAGTTCGAAACCAGATGCCGGTTGGCGACGGCGGCGACGTAGCGGTCGGGTGCGGCCAGATAGCCGATGCGCAGGCCGGGCACGGTGATCTTGGTGAAGGAGGTGACGTAGAGCGTGCGCTCCGGCGCGAACGCGGCAACCGGCGGCGGCCGGTCTTCGACCAGCGGACCCAGCACATCGTTCTCGATAATGGCGATATCGTGCTTGCGCGCGACCGCCGCGATCTCTTCTCGCCGCCGCGCATCCATCAGCGTCACCGTCGGATTGATGACCGAGGGCTGAACGAAGACCGCGCGGATGTCGGAAAGCCGGCAGGCCTCGTCCAGCGCTTCCGGAATCAGGCCGTTGTCGTCGATCGGCAGGCCTTCCAGGTTGAAGCCGAGATAGCGTGCCAACGGCACCAGCGTATGGTGGCCGATCGCCTCCGTGGCGACCGTAGAGCCCGGCGGCGCGACGCTCATCAGCGCCACTGTCATGCCGGCGGTGGCGCCGTTGGTCAGGCTGACGTTCTGCGGCGATGCATCGAGGCCGCACAGTCTCAACCATTCGACGGCGACGGCGCGGTGGCGGGGAAACACCATGTTGGGCCGGAACGAAAGTGCTGAACTCGACGGCAGGTTCTCAGCCAGCCATCCCAGTGCCTGCTTCAGCCGCTCAAGATGCATCGGCTCGCAGACCGGTTTCAGGATCGAAAGGTCGATGACTTCACCGAGCCGCTCCGGCAGATAGGGCGGCTCGGGCTCGCGGCGCTGCGTCTGGACGAAGCTGCCGCGGCCGATCTCGCCCGAAATCAGGCCGCGCCGGATCAGTTCCTCATAGGCGCGGCTAACCGTCTGCACCGAAAGCTTGAGGTCGTCGGCCAGCCTGCGATGGGTCGGCAACCGCGCGCCATTGGCAAGGCGTCCGTCATGGATGGCGCGCGCGAACTGGTCGGCCAGCGACTGATAGGCCGGCCGCCGGATAAGCGCGGGATCGGGTTGCCACAATGTCATGACTTATTAGAGATCGAAATCAGTGCAATTGACAATCGAAATAATGCGCCGTCATGGTATTCGGACGAAAAAGTGAGCCCTGATGACATCAGCGAAACTCGACCCGATCGACCTGAAAATCCTCGACGCCATCCAGCGCGACGGGCGCATCACCAAGCTGGCGCTGGCCGAGCAGGTCGGCCTGTCTCCGACGCCGTGCTGGATGCGGTTGCGCAAGCTGGAAAAGGCCGGCATCGTCTCGGGCTATCACGCCAGGATCGCCATGCGCGTCGTGGCACCCGTTGCCACCGTGCTGATGGAGGTGACGCTGGCAAACCACCGCCAGGCCGATTTCGACCGCTTCGAGCGCGTTATACGCGATGTTCCCGAGATCGTCGCCTGCTGGTCTGTCGGCGGCGGCGTCGACTATCTGTTGAAAGTAATGGCGCGCGACATCGACGCCTATCAGCGGCTGGTCGATGGGTTGCTGGACCGCGAGATCGGCATCGATCGCTACTTCACCTACATCGTCATCAAGACCGTGAAGGACGAGGTGGCGCTGCCCATCGCAGAGCTTTTGCCGGCGTCGTCATAGGAGCGGAGAGATTCTCTCGCCGGGCAACCCGATAGAGAGAGTCTCTCTACGTCAGGACTTCCAAACAGCCTCTCTATCTGCATCGGGCGGATAGTCTTCCCTTATCAGTCCGAACCGGGAGGCTTTGACCATGTCCGCGCATTTCGCCCGCTCGCATCGCCATGAAGCGCTCGACGGCCTCGCCGACCGCCGGCTGCTGCGCGAACTCGCCTATGTCGATGGCCACTGGACCGCAAGCGAGGCTGCCGAAAGCTTCGAGGTCACCGATCCGGCCACCGGCACGACCGTCGCTTTCGTCGCCGCGCTCGATGGCCGGCAGACGACAAAGGCGATCGATGCCGCGGCGCGCGCCTTCCCGGCCTGGCGGGCGCTGTTGCCGCAGGAGCGCTCGAAAATTTTACGAAAATGGTTCGAGCTGATCGTCGGCGCCAAGGATGATCTGGCTCTGCTGATGACGCTTGAACAGGGCAAGCCACTGCAGGAATCGCTGGGCGAGATCGACTACGCCGCCTCCTTCGTCGAATGGTATGCCGAAGAAGCAAAACGCCTGAACGCCGAGAGCGTCACCAGCCATCTGCCGAACGCCGAGATGATGGTGCGGCGCGAGCCGCTCGGCGTCGTCGGCGTCGTCACGCCGTGGAATTTTCCGTCGGCCATGCTGACCCGTAAGGCAGCCGCCGCCCTTGCCGCCGGCTGCACCATCGTCGCGCATCCGTCCTCGGAAACGCCGCTGTCGGCGCTGGCGCTGGCCGAACTTGGCGAGCGCGCCGGCCTGCCCGTGGGCGTCTTCAACATCGTCACCGGCAAGGCTTCGACGATCGTTGGCCGGATGTGCGATGATCCGCGCGTGCGTGCCATGAGCTTCACCGGCTCGACCGAGATCGGCCGGCTGATCGCCGCCCAGAGCGCGCCGACCATGAAGCGGCTGGTGATGGAGCTTGGCGGTCATGCCCCGCTGATCGTCTTTGCCGATGCAGATCTGGACAAAGCGGTTGATATCGCCATCGACGCCAAATTCGCCACGTCGGGCCAGGACTGCCTCGCCGCCAACCGCATCTACGTCCAGCGTCCGATCTACGATCGGTTCTGCGCCGCCTTCGCCAAGCGCATCGAGACGCTGCGGACCGGCAATGGCCTAGCCGAGAAGATCGACATCGGGCCGCTGATGCATGAGCGCGCCATCAAGAAGGTGGAGGAACAGGTCGCCGATGCCATCGCTCACGGCGCGCGCTGCCTCACCGGCGGCAAGCGGCACCAGGCCGGCCCGCTGTTCTACCAGCCGACGCTGCTGGCCGATGTCAGTGACGAAGCGCTGATCATGCGCGAGGAGACGTTTGGCCCGGTTGCCGCCGTGACGCCGTTCGACAGCGAGGATGACGTGATTGCCCGCGCCAACGCCACCGAGTATGGCCTCGTCGCCTATGTGGTGACCGAGAATGGTGGCCGGCAGCAGCGCATGGGCCGCGCGCTCGGCTACGGCATGGTCGCCATCAACCGCGTCAAGATCACCGGCGCGCCGATCCCGTTCGGCGGCGTCAAGCAATCGGGCATCGGGCGCGAAGGCTCGCGCCACGGGCTCGAAGCCTTCACCGATCTGAAGTATCTCTGTCTGGACGTCGCCTAGGTTCGTCCTGCCATCCCTCAAGGAGTTAAAAAATGCTCGACCAGTCCAACGAACTCGCCGCCTGGGATCGCGACCACTTCTTCCATCCCTCGACCCATATGGGCACGCATGCGCGGGGCGAAAGCCCGACACGCATCATGGCCGGCGGTCAAGGCGTCACCGTGTGGGACAACAATGGCAGGAAGAGCCTCGATGCCTTCGCCGGGCTCTATTGCGTCAATGTCGGCTACGGCCGCCAGAAGATCGCTGACGCCATCGCCGCCCAGGCGAAGAACCTCGCCTATTACCACGCCTATGTCGGCCACGGTACCGAGGCCTCGATCACGCTGGCCAAGATGATCATCGATCGCGCGCCGCAGGGCATGTCGCGGGTCTATTTCGGCCTCTCCGGTTCGGATGCCAACGAAACCAACATCAAGCTGATCTGGTACTACAACAACGTGCTCGGCCGGCCGGAGAAGAAGAAGATCATTTCGCGCTGGCGCGGCTATCACGGCTCGGGCGTGATGACGGGATCGCTGACCGGGCTCGACCTGTTCCACAACGCCTTCGACCTGCCGCGCGCGCCGATCCTGCACACCGAGGCACCCTACTACTTCCGCCGCGCCGACCGCTCGATGAGCGAGGAGCAGTTTTCGCAGCATTGCGCCGACAAGCTCGAGGAGATGATCCTGGCTGAGGGCCCGGAAACCGTCGCTGCCTTCATCGGCGAGCCGATCCTCGGCACCGGCGGCATCGTGCCGCCGCCGGCCGGCTATTGGGAAAAGATCCAGGCGGTGTTGAAGAAGTACGACGTGCTTCTGGTCGCCGACGAAGTGGTGACGGGCTTCGGCCGACTGGGCACCATGTTCGGCTCCGACCATTACGGCATCAAGCCGGACCTGATCACCATCGCCAAGGGCCTGACATCGGCCTATGCGCCGCTGTCGGGCGTCATCGTCGCCGACAAGATGTGGCAGGTGCTGGTTGAGGGCTCCGACAAGCTCGGTTCGCTCGGCCATGGCTGGACCTATTCGGCACATCCGATCTGCGTTGCCGCCGGCGTCGCCAATCTCGAGCTGCTCGACGAGATGGATCTTGTGACAAATGCCAAGGAGACCGGCGCCTATTTCCGCGCCGAGCTGGCCAAGGCGGTCGGCGGCCACAAGAATGTCGGTGACGTCCGCGGCGACGGCATGCTGGCAGCGGTGGAATTCGTTGCCGACAAGGACGACCGGGTGTTCTTCGACGCTTCGCAGAAGATCGGACCGCAGGTGGCGACAGCGCTTGCCGCAAGCGGCGTCATCGGCCGCGCCATGCCGCAGGGCGACATTCTTGGCTTCGCGCCGCCGCTCTGCCTGACCCGCGAGGAAGCCGACATCGTCGTGTCGAAGACCGCCGATGCGGTCAAGAGCGTGTTTGCCAATCTCTGAGATCGACTATGAATGCCATGACCAGAACCCTCCCCGCCACCATGGCCGCCGTGCTGCTTGTCGGGCACGGCGGGCCGGAAAAACTCGTCTACCGTAGCGATGTGAAAGTGCCCGCGCCTGCGCCAGGTGAAGTGCTGGTCAAGGTCAGCGCTTGCGGCATGAACAACACCGATGTCTGGGTGCGCCAGGGCGCCTATGGCACGGAAGAGGATGCGGCTGCCGTGTCGACATGGCGACGCCAGGGCAACACGCTTGTTTTCCCGCGCATCCAGGGCACCGACACCGTCGGTACCATCGCCGCCGTCGGCGAAGGCGTGTCGCCGGAGCGTATCGGCGAACGGGTGATGGTCGATTTCTCCATCTACAATCGCGACGACGATTCGCTCGCCGACATCGACTATATGGGCCACGGCCGCGACGGCGGCTATGCCGAATATCAGGCCGTGCCGGCCGAGAATGCGCATGTCGTCGATACCGACATGAGCGACGTCGAACTCGCCACCTTCTGCTGCGCTTACCTGACCGGCGAACAGATGCTGGAGCGCGCCGGCTTGAAGGCCGGCGAGCGCGTGCTGGTCACCGGCGCCTCGGGCGGCGTCGGCTCCGGCATCGTACAACTGGCACGAGCGCGCGGCGCCATTCCCTATGCCGTCGTCGGCAAGGGCAAGGAACAGGCGGTGCTGGACATCGGCGCCGAGGCGGTCATCACCCGTGGCGTCGCAGACCTGCCGCAAGCCGTGATTGAAGCGACCGGCGGCCAACCGATCGACGTGGTGGCCGACCTGGTCGGCGGCGCGATATTCAACGACCTCTTGCGTATTCTCAGGCCCGAAGGCCGCTACACGACCGCGGGCGCGATTGCCGGTCCGGTCGTGCAACTCGATCTCAGGACGATGTATCTCAAGCAGTTGCAGTTGCATGGTTCGAGCCAGGGCACGCGCGCGGATTTCCGTCGCATCGTTGGTTACATCGAGGCGAAGAAAATCCGGCCGCTGGTCGGTGGCGTCTACAAGCTCTCCGATTTCCACCATGCGCAGGCGGATTTCATTGCCAAGGATTTCGTCGGCAAGCTGGTGGTGGTGCCGGATGCCATGTGGGGTTCGGCTGGCTGAACACTCTATGCCTCAACCCTGCTGGGCCGCCCTCAACAGCATGCCGAACAGGTCGCGCGGTTCGTCGGGGTCGGCCAGCATGTCGAGTTCCTGGTAGAGGCCGGTCGACTTCAGCTGATCCCTGACATAGCGCAGCGCCGAAAAATCCTCGATGGCGAAGCCGACCGAATCGAACAGCGTGATCTGGCCGGAATCGCGCCGGCCTTGCACGGCGCCTGACATCACCTGCCACAGCTCGATCACCTCATGATCCGGCGCAAGCTGCTGGATCTCGCCCTCGATGCGGGTCTGCGGCGGGTATTCGACGAAGATGTCTGAGCGCAGCAGGATATCGCGATGCAATTCGGTCTTGCCGGGACAGTCGCCGCCGACCGCGTTGATGTGCACGCCGGAGCCGACCATGTTGTCGGTGAGGATGGTGGCGTACTGCTTGTCGGCGGTGACGGTGGTGATGATGTCAGCCCCCTCGACCGCCTCCTGCGCGGTGCCGCAGGCGACCATGTCGAAGCCGAGACCGGCGAGATTGCGGATGCATTTTTCGGTGGCCGAGCGGTCGATATCGTAAAGCCTCAGCCTGTCGACGCCGAGCAGCGCCTTGAAGGCCACCGCCTGGAATTCGGCCTGGGCGCCGTTGCCGATCAGCGCCATGCAGCTGGAGCCGGCCGGCGCCAGGTACTTGGCGGCCAGAGCCGACATCGCCGCCGTGCGCAGCGCCGTCAGGATGGTCATTTCGGACAGCAATACCGGGTAGCCATTGTGGACGTCGGCGAGCATGCCGAAGGCGGTCACGGTCTGGCGTCCCTCGCGCATGTTCTTGGGATGGCCGTTGACATATTTGAAGCCGTAGACCTCGCCGTCGCTGGTCGGCATCAGTTCGATGACACCCTCGGCGCTGTGCGAGGCGACGCGCGGCGTCTTGTCGAACAGCTCCCAGCGGCGGAAATCATCCTCGATGTAGCCAGCGAGTTCGACGAGGAAGCGTTCGACGCCGATCTTCAGCACCAGCTTCATCATATGGTCGACGCTGACGAAGGGCACGATGTTGAGATTGGGGATCATTGTTCTTTTCCTTGCCGCATGCAGGCGGTCAGTCCTGGCGATGCGCGTTGTGCGCCTTCATCATCGTTGCCAGCGCCGGATCGTTTTGCTCCAGCACCCTGATGGCTCCGCCTGTGTCGTAGAGGCGCTCATCCTGGCCCATCTTGAACTTGGCTTCGAGCCGCCCGATCGGCAGGTCAAACCCTATGATACCAGGTATGCGCCGCTCCATGCCGCCTGGTCCGAGCTCACGCATGCGCCAGCGATCGTCGCGATCCTTCTCCAGCACGTCGACAAGCTGCAGGAGATGCCGGGCGGTGCCGTGATCGTCGAGCGGCACCGGATGCCCATGACAATGCACGACGGCAAAGTTCCAGGTCGGCGCGCTGTCGCGCACCGCATTGCGCGGATACCAGGACGGCGACATTGTCCAGGGCAAAGCCCGGTGCGGCATCGGCAAAGGCCTGCGGCGACAATGTCTCGATGCGCGCGCCCTCGCCGCGGATGCGCTCGGCTGCTGACGTCCAGCTCGCCTTGTTGTC